>NZ_BAAIHN010000035.1:0-28089 GCF_054784775.1 Lacticaseibacillus boliensis | reverse complement strand
TCGGTCTGTTCGTGGTGCATCGATCACCAACTTCTCCGCTCAGTCAGTATTCGCAACGCTCCAAACGTTGCTTTCAGACCGGCCAGATGCGATTTCATGTCCCAAATACCGAGGTGAATAATCCAGGATATATTTGGGTTGATTTGTTCCACGTTAACCCCTCCTAGCTATGACCGCTACACTCTCAATATTATTCATCATAGACATCGGAAAAGTTTATAACCATTTTCTTTTTGCTATTCGTTCGCCATTTTTTGTAAGCGATGCCAACTGCTGCTACAAAGTAGTCATATAATGCTAAGCATTTATTGCAAAAAGCGCTAATGGATCTTATGAGTCCAAGATTTCGTTTTTCTTTCGAACATGAATAATAAAATAATTATTTGGCCCAACTGTGTATTTCAATGCCAATCGATGATTCTTTGCACTCATAATATTAAGCGAGACGTCAACGTCACTTGTCTGTGCCATTAATCCAATATCAGAGTTACGAAGTTCTTGATAAAAATCAAACTTCTCCCACTTAGACAATATATCCCCACGACACTGAAACATTCGAATCTCATAGCTTCCTGATGCAATATCATCCAAGACCACACTAACATTGACTGTGCCCTCTGGCAGACGTTCATTCACGAGTCGCGGATTGGATAAATCAAAATTATCCGTTAATAGCGGATAGCGAATGTTATTGCCCAGAACATACACATCCGTATCAATAAATCCTGCATAGTAATTCTGATCGAGTTGCACAAAACGACTTGTTCCGGAAAATTCATTGATAAATTTAACTGCTTGCAGACTGGGCTTAGTCAACCCGTTAGCCGTAATCATCCCTTTTCCTGCGCTTAATGTATTAGCTAACTGAGACCGAGCGCCGAAAGAATCCGACCCAAGTATAGATCCACATCCAGAAATCCATCTTATGACTGCCATCACTTGTTGCATAAAGTACGCACCAACAAATAAGCTATCTTGAAGGTAATTCGTTTGTTTAGTATCAATACCTAATTCAGTCAAAAAAATAGATTTGTCTGCTGGCCACTGATTATCTTCAAAAAAATCAATCAGTTGTTGCCGTCCTGCACGCAATATAGAATTAAATGTCCCCAGACGACTGCTAACCGGAATACAAGTTCTTAATGTTATAAAATCAACAAGATGTTCATATCGCCCAGCACCCTCAGGAACAAGCACAACATTTTCACCTAGTCCACCGACTTGTACACCGGGCAACGTTTTACGCAATGTAGCTTTCACCTTTTTATACGTCAGAACTAATTTTTCTGTTATACGGCCACTAGAGCTTTGCACCTCAAACGGCCACTGACTCACAACATTCACTGCCAAGTGATCTGCAATAAAGCGGCACATCAAAGTCATCCCATCGAGGGTACGTTGAGAAATACTATCCTCATTTAAACTGAATGTTAACCATGGAATCACCCCTTTCACCATACATTCATCGATGACTTGTTTTAGTAAATTCAAAGTAAAATCGTCGATGGTTTCAAGCGACTCAATAGTGAACTGAAGCCGTGCATATTTAAAAGTCGTCGTTTGAATTAATTTTCGTAAATGTTCTTTCCAATCCACCCGCTCAAGGTTCTGAATTTCTCCGAAATTTAAAATCATTGCAATTTTCGGTGCCATCTTCGTAGCCATCTTTTGTTCAGAAATATGTAGCTCTACACTTGAACGAGCATCCAATCTTTTGGAATATGTTGCTAACAGCACATTTGCCCGCTGAATCATGGCTGTATCAATCGGCTTCTTCTCGATGCTTTGTACTTTCAGATGTGCATGGCTATCACGATACTGTGAAGGTGTTAAGTTGAATTTTTGCTTGAATGATCGATTAAAACTTGATAAACTACTAAATCCGCATTCTAGCGCAATCTGTGCAATCGACAGGTCAGGTCGTTGAAGTTCAAGCTCTGCATGGTTAAGCCTGATATTTGTGAGATAGTCCTTAAAATTGACACCAATATTCTTTTTGAAATAGCGTGAAAAATAACTTGGCTCCATATAATAAATGCCAGAAATTTTTTTCAGGTTCAGTGTCTCAGCGTAATGCGCTTCGATATAACGCTTGATTCGAAGCACTTGATCATTGCTGACTGGCTTTACTTCAGCAAATTCAAGTACCAGAAGATTCAGCAATTCATAGCTCTTGCCAATCGCAACCATCTGCAATTGACGATCCTGAGAAAGTACGGCCTTTAATAAGGATATAATTATTGCAGACAATTCTTCATCGTGTAGTACCCGATTACTTTTCGTTTCAAAATAAAACTGGTCCACTTCAAATATATCGTTGATCTCAGAAAGTCTAAAACTCAACTGAAGGACCATACTAATAGAATCGTGAGCCTCAATATTGGCGACTTCGCCAACATTTAAGAGAAGGAAGTGATTAGACGTAAACTGGCTCTTCTTGCCGTCAACTGTAACTGTATAATTGCCCTCTAGAAAGTAGACAATCGTTGGCTCCGAAAACGTAACCCTCGTCGTCGCAATGTCATCCGTAATAATTCCAGACACAAAGTTTTTAAGTGTAAATTTCATGAAATTCCTCCTCAACAACGTAAGCGCTTCATACACTATTTTAACACGATTAATCGCTAATTGATTTAGCACAATTATTTCGAAATCTGTTAAAGCTGAGAAGTTGAGAAAGTGACGTTCAAGTTAATCACTATTCAAACTTATTAGATCAATAGAAAACGCGTCATAATAATTATGACAAATCAAAAAAAGTAGTGTCTAATTATTTAGGCACTACCAAAACATGCTATGACCAAATGTTGTTTATCATATTTTCCATCTGGATCATTACTATACTAGTCAGATTTGCTTATATACATCCTGCATCCTTGGAATAAGACATGCAGTTTTCATCCACACAACAATAAAGCAGTATTGCAAACCTTTTTACATCAAAAACGTTGCTGCATCGCCAAAAATACCGGCATCGTTGCCTAATCCTGAACGGCTAACGGTGTAGTGTTCCCGAATCTGCGGGAACACATGCTCGTCGATCGCCGCCGTTAGCGGCACCATCAACGCGTCACCGGCTTCTGACAATCCGCCACCGATCACTAAGCGTTCAACGTCGATCGTGTTGAAGACACCGCCCATAGCCGAGCCCAGATAATCGACGGTTTCGTCGACACATTGCTTGGCCAACGAGTCGCCATCAGCCAGCCATTGGAAAATGTCGATCGTGGTAAACGCTCCACGGTCTGCCACCCCTGCATCTTTAAGGATGCGCTGCATCGTTTTGACCATCCCGTTGGCTGAGGTGAAGGTTTCTAAACAGTTGATGTTGCCGCAACCGCAGACTCGGTGTTCATTGGAACGCACGGGAATATGGCCAACTTCACCGCAAGACGAATGCGCGCCATTGATAATTTTACCATCGAGAATGATGCCGGCACCAACGCCGGTGCCTAAGGTGACAAACATCATACTGCGGGTGCCGCGACCAGCACCTTGCCACATTTCGCCCAGCGCGGCTGCGTTGGCATCATTGAGCAACGTCACCGGCAGCTTGAAGCGCTGTTCCAGCTTCGAGCGTAACGGTAGCTCGTGCCAACCCAAGTTGACCGCCCGCACCACGGTGAAGCCGTCTGTCGAGATCGGTCCCGGAACTCCAACCCCGATACCTGCAAGGGATTCGGTGTCAACATCTGCCAGGTGTGCGGCGATCGCGTCACCGATTTCTGCTGGGATATGCACCCCAGAGTCGCTGGTGTTCGTATCGATTCGCCACTTGTCGAGGATCTTGCCATGCGCATCAATGCGCGCCATTTTGATTGCCGTGCCGCCAATATCGACACTGATTGCCTGCTTCGTCATAATTGCCTCCCAATTGACTTTATTGCCTTCAGTATAATTTGAAATTCGGTGCAACACTGCCACTATTTGATTAAAAAGCTTCACATATTTTGTTATCTTTGTCTCAGGAAGTATGTACTAGACAATAAATGCATGACATAAATTGCATACCGTCAATCTCCAGAGGATCCGATTGCAGACACACCAAAGCCACGGTACGGACTCCGCATCGTGGCTGGTGTTTATGGGTAACTCAAATAAGCTGTTTTAAGTTTGCTTTTTCGCTTAGGTGAGTTCTGGAGGAAAAGCGCACTTAAAGAAGCATTTCGAGGTAGTCAATTTTGACGATATACGTCATCAAAATTGACGGTGCCTGTTTGCAGCTGCTGCGTGCGATCCTCCTTGCTCTAGCGTAGCTCTGTGTACCCTGAATGCGCCGCGACGCTGCCGGTCCTAACCATTGCTCCTCTAAATCCTACATTTGCTTGCACCACGTTTCGGATTACGACGCTTAGACAAGCTTCACTTGTCACCAAGTGGTTGTGCATCCATTTACTCCGATTGGTGGTAGCTGATAACCCACCTGGAGCCGGTCGTTATTGGAATTGGAGATCCAGCCTCCTAGGATCAGGAAACTGTGGACGGCCTCACTGGTGTGCTGGAGGTACAAAGGGCATCTGTAGAACCGGCCAACCAACGCCCTTCCCATCTCCTGAAACCATTGCCTCATGAGATATAATCGATTGCAAAGAATTCGCACGGCTAACTTTTTAGAAAATAAGCCACTAAAATACGGAGACAGTTATCGTCTCTGCATCGTTCCCGTAAATTTACTATCGCAAGCGTTTGCTACCTTGATACAGCGCCCAACCAACAATAAACGTCGCCAAATCAGCGACCGGTTGAGACCAGATGACGCCGTGATAGCCAAGAAGCGGCGCCAGCACCCACATTGCTGCGGCAAATAGTACGCCTTGCCGCGAGATCGCCATGACCAACGCGCCCAGCGACTCCCCGGTAGACTGGAAAACCGTGGTGTAAACCAGGATTGCGCCGATAAACGGCGTCGTGATCAACAAGGCTCGCAGCATCTCACTACCCATCGCGACGATCTCGGGATCAGACATAAACAGCCTTATCAATGGCTTAGCGGCAAGCATCAACACTGCAGCCCCAATCACAGCATAAATAATCTCCACCTTGAAATCATATCGCAGGATGGCTTTCAGCCGCTTGTGGTTACGTGCGCCATAGTTGTAACCGATCAGTGGCTGAGCACCGAAGGCAAATCCAACCATGATCAGCGTTATGACCATATAAATTTTTTGTGCGATCCCCATCGCGGCAAGCGCATTGGCACCATATGCGGACAGATGTTGATTCAACAAGGTCGTGCCAAAGCTCTGCATGAAGTTCGTCAGTGATGCTGGGATCCCGATGGCAATGATCGCCCACAGCGCGCCTTTTGATACATGCGCCAGCTTCGGGGTTATGGTGAGGTACTGCGCTTTGCGGTGCGTGAAGTAAATCAACAAGCTCGTGTTTAAGGCGTAGCCGATCACATTGGCTAACCCGACCCCGCCGGCACCCCAGTGGAAGCCAAACAGGAACAACGGATCCAAAATGATCGTCAGCACCGTGCCGCTAATGGTCGCGATCATCGACTGTTTGGCAAGACCTTCTGTCCGAATGATGTTCCCTGGCACCAAAGATACAATGATGAAAACTGCCCCGATCGCCAGCATCCGGTAGAACGCACCGGCATATTCACGCGTCGCCGCTGTGGCCCCAAGTAACGTCAACAACGGCGTCTCAAAAATCAGCATCAACGCCGTAATCACCAAACTCAACGCGATCGCAGCGTACAAGCAAAAGCTACTGGCTCGCCGCACCTGCGCGTAATCGTGATTCCCCATCAGCCGTGAGATCAGCGCTGATCCGCCGAGTCCAAAGATGTCGCCGATCGCCAACATAAACGAAAACAGCGGCGTCCCCAAGGCGACCCCGGCCACCAGATCCGCGTTGCCAGTTTGGGCAATGAAGAAGGTATCCGCAAGGTTATAAACCATGCTGGCAACCATGCCCAACACCACCGGCAGCGCCAGTTGCATATACACCTTGGGCACTGGTGCTTTCTCAAACAGTTCATCCATGCGGTGATATCCTCCTTCGTGTTAAGTTTACCCTAACACGAATTCGAAATTTCAGACAAGCAAAAAGTGCGACCGTAGCCACACTTTTCTCCCACTATTTCATCAAAAATGTTGCCGCGTCACCAAAAATCCCTGCGTCATTGCCTAATCCTGAGCGGCTGACCGTGTAATGTTCGCGAATCTGCGGGAACACATGCTCGTCGATGGCCGCCGTTAACGGCACCATCAACGCGTCACCGGCTTCGGATAATCCGCCACCGATCACTAAACGTTCAACGTCGATCGTGTTGAAGACACCAGCCATGGCCGATCCTAGATAGTCGACGGTTTCGTCGACGCACTGCTTGGCCAACGGATCGCCGTCAGCCAGCCACTGGAAAATATCGATCGTGGTAAATTCGCCGCGGTCTGCCACACCTGCATCCTTGAGAATACGTTGCATCGTTTTGACCATCCCGTTGGCCGAAGTGAAGGTTTCAAGGCAATTGATGTTACCACATCCACAGACACGATGTTCATCAGAGCGCACCGGAATGTGCCCAACCTCACCGCAGGATGAATGCGCGCCATTAATGATCTTACCATCGAGAATGATTCCCGCACCAACGCCAGTACCCAATGTCACAAACATCATGCTACGGGTGCCGCGACCGGCGCCTTGCCACATTTCACCTAATGCCGCTGCATTGGCGTCATTGAGTAGCGTCACCGGCAACTTGAAGCGCTGTTCCAGCTTCGAGCGCAACGGTAGCTCGTGCCACCCGAGGTTGACCGCCCGCACGACCGTGAACCCATCTGTCGAAATCGGAGCGGGAACCCCGACGCCGATACCAGCAAGAGACTCGGTATCAACGTCTTCCAAATGTGTGGCGATCGCGTCGCCAATTTCTTCCGGAATATGTACACCCGAATCACTGGTGTTCGTATCGATCCGCCACTTGTCGAGGATCTTGCCATGCGCATCAATGCGCGCCATTTTGATTGCAGTGCCGCCGATATCGACACTGATTGCCTGCTTCGTCATAATTACCTCCTGCTTGCCTATGATTGCGTGGCATCGCTACGGAGATGCCCGCCTATTTACCCTTCTATTGTATGAAGAATGCGGTTGCAGAACTGTCGTCATTCCGCCAACATAACCCATGATTTTTGACTTTCTCGCCACATCTTTGGCAGTCTGAGCTAATTTACAGCGCAATATTTTGGCATTTTACGCATCCCGATAACCGTAATCCGTCCCTTCACACAACAAAGGATGCGCATGATTTTTGCGCAATATACAAAAACAGGCGTGTGCCTTGCGACACACGCCTGATTTGCAAAATATTCCTAACGTGCCTTCTTCTTGCCAATACTCTTGATCGTATTGGGGAAGTTGCGGATAAACGCCGGGAAGTTCTTGATGGCCTGCTTCAACACCTGCCAGAAGCTCAGCGACCGGACGATGTTTTTCGCCGGGATATGTTCCCGGCAAGCTCGCAACACCGCCTTAGGGTCATGCGCAGAAAACGTGTAAGTCCCACTCTTCTTGGTGCGCACTGCAAAACGTGGGATCCACTTGCCTCCGAACATGATCGAAGCGATGATGACATCGACTTCGTTCCATGGGATCTGGATGTAGTTTTTGATATTGCGGTCATCGTAAAACTCGAAACCGTGGTTACCGATCATGATCTTACCATAATCGCCCAGCCCCATGTAGCTGGTACCTTTGGTCTCGTATTCAATTTTGGAATTCAACGACTCAACTTTAGCGACAACTGATTCGACCATTGATAATCACCGTTTCCCCTCTTATTCTGTTTACATTATACCAGACCCACACGTCGGCACACGTCGGCCTTAGGTCTATTTTTTGTATCTCGAGCCATTCGCTAAAACCGCTTTGTTCCGCTCTGGTTTTTTTCGTCGAGCTGCGTGGTGCAACGCGGGTGCGGTTAGCTACACTATCGTGCTCGGGGCAAAGCACGCCCCAACCACGATAGCTAGGCTACCCGACCCGCTAAGTGCGCACCACTCCGCTCTGGGTTCTTCACTCTGGTACAAAAAACGACCCGGACACGAGTGCCCGAGTCGCAAAATCTTCGCAGAACTGATTACATGATGTGGAGAACGTGGAAGACGATACCAACAATGAACAAACCGAAGATGATGATAATTGGTGAAACCTTCTTCTTCAGTAACCACATGCACAGGAAGGTAACCAGCAAGCCGGCAAGACCTGGGATCAAGGAATCCAAGTTCTGTTGCAAGGTCGTTACTTTGTGGTTACTCAAAGACAAACCAGCAGCTTGGTCTTGCAAAGCCTTTTGGATACCCTTAGCGCCAGATGGCAGGGAGTTCCAGTCAATGTAGGCACCCTTGTCGAGCTTAACATCAGAAACGGTTGGGGTGAACTTAACGTTAACCCAACGTTCAACCAGAGAACCCAAGATGAACATACCTAAGATGGAAGCACCCTTGGTAACATCTTGCAGCAAGGTACCAGACATATCGTCGGCAATCTTCGAACCAGCCTTGTAGCCGAATTCTTGGGTGTACCACAGGAAGGCGATACGGATAATGTTCCAAACCACGAAGAAAATGATAGGGCCGATGATCGAGCCAGACATCGCCATGGATGCGGCCAAAGCACCAAGGATTGGACGAACGGTGAACCAGAAGACAGGGTCGCCGACACCAGCCAGAGGACCCATCATCCCGATCTTAACACCTTGGATCGTAACGTCGTCAACGGCAGCACCATTGGCACGTTCTTCTTCGAGGGCCAAGGTAACCCCAATAACAGGGGAAGCCAAGTATGGGTGAGTGTTAAAGAATTCCAAGTGACGCTTCAAAGCAGCGACACGGTCTTCTTTAGTCGTGTATAACTTCTTCAAGGCAGGGATCAGCGAGTAAGCCCAGCCACCGTTTTGCATACGTTCATAGTTCCAAGAACCTTGCAGGAAGGTCGAACGCCAGCAGACGTCCCAACGATCTTTTTTAGTTAATTTGATCTGATCAGCCATTGTGTTCTACCTCCTTCTAATAATTGTCGATGATGTCGCCAACGGCATCACCTGTACCGGTACTTGCGCCGCCATCGGAGGAACCGGAACCGCCCATCTTGGACAGGTTCAAGTAGATGAGGGCCATGCCGACACCGATTGCACCAAGACCAATCAGGGTGATTTCGGTAACCGTGCCAAGCACGAAGCCGATCGCGAAGAATGGCCATACTTCAGCGGTTGCCATCATGTTGATAACCATCGCATACCCAACGGCGACAACCATGCCACCACCAATGGACAGGCCATCAACTAACCAAGTCGGCATTGCATCAAGCATTGCCTTAACAGGACCGGAACCAACAGCAAGGACGAACCCTGCAGGAATGGCAATACGCAGACCCTGTAAGCAGATCGCGATCCATTGCCAGATATCGATCTTTGTGAACGAACCTTCTTCAGCGGCATGGTCCATGATATGAACAATACCAGTGGTAACGGTACGAACTAAGGTCGTCAGCAACAAGCCGGCAACAGCCAGCGGCACAGCCAGCGCAACGGCGGCAGAAACGCCCGCCTTACCTTGGCCACCAAGGACAAGAATAATAGCAGATGCAACAGAAGCCAAGGCAACGTCAGGTGCGACAGCGGCACCGATGTTCGCCCAACCTAAGGCGATCATCTGTAAGCTACCACCTAAGATGATACATGGCACTAGGTTACCTGTAACCAAGCCAATCAACGTGCACGCAACAACTGGTTGATGGAATTCGAATTCATCAAGAATCCCTTCCATCCCAGCCAGGAACGCAACGATGAGGACTAGGATGATTTGAATGAAGTTCAAAGACATTGTAGTATCCTCCCTTTTTCCTGGGTAAAAATATAAACAAGCGGCAAAACGCTTAAATCACTACTTGGCAGCGTTCAAGGCGTCTTGAGCCTTCTTCAAGATGTTATCCATGTTTTCTGCGGAATCGGTTGGGACCTTACGAACATCAAACTTGATGCCCTTAGCCTTCAACTTACCGAAGGTGTCGATATCTTCTTGATCGAATGCCAACACTTTGTTTGGTTGTACCTTACCTGCGGAATGCGCCATAGAACCGACGTTGATTTCCTTCAGTGGCACACCACCATCGACAGCACGCAACGCGTCTTCAGGATTTTCGAATAATAGCAGTGCTTTTTCACCGCCAAAGTGCTTGTCGTCTTTGGCGATCTTGATCATCTGATCAACTGGAACAACATGCGCGTGGATGCCACCAGGAGCAGCATCGGTGATCAATTGCTTTCTAAGCTTGTCGCGAGCAACGTTGTCAGAAACAACAATGATCCGCGTTGGCTTAACTGACTTCGACCAAGCCGTTGCAACTTGTCCGTGCAGCAGGCGAGAGTCGATACGTGCAAGGACGTATTCGAGACTGCCTGGACGGCCAGCGTTACCACCCTTGGCAGCTGGTGCAGCTGCGGCAGCAGGTTTTGGTTCAAGCGATTCAGGCTTGATCTTGACCCCGTCACGTCCTGCTTCTACCAAGTGTGCTGCAATCTCATGTGCTGAGGTCATCGACAGACGCGAGCCATAAGCTTCAATGAGCATCGGCAGGTTCAGACCTGTAACGATTGCCCACTTGTCCTTATGTGCTTCGAACAAACCGTTGGATTGGTTGAATGGTGAACCGCCCCACAGATCGACTAGGAACAACACTTCGTCGTCCGCATCGAACTTCGCAATGGCTTCTTCAAGATGTGCTTTCAGATCATCTGGTCCTTCGTTGGGCATGAAAGTAACAGCTTCGACTTTCTCTTGCTCACCGAAGATCATTTGACCGGATTGCTTAATGCCAGCGGCGAATTGCCCGTGACTAGCAAGAATGATTCCGACCATTGTTTGTCGCCTCCTAAATAATATTTGGGTGTGGGTCCCTCTACACGGAATAATGAGAATAATGTGCAGAAATTGCCCACGAAATGAATCCCCAAGAGCTAGTATGCCGTTATCACGGGGCTTTTGCAATCCCTTTCTTGACGCAAAATTGAGCGTTTTCATGAAAGGACTATACCAGCGGGCATCAGCGAAATCTTTTCTTGTTAAATTTTTCTCGAATTGTGGGGCTGTGCCGTATCTAAGACTGGAAAATGTGAGACGTTTTGGCGATTTTGTTTTCACGGGCTATGGAAACAGTTGTGATGTTAATAATCGATAAAACGTTTTTATTTTTGGGAAAACGTTTTATCATCGATCACCATAATACGTTGACGGACGCAGGCGCATCCGCTATACTCGCAACAAGACATATGAATATCCACCAAGAAATAGAGGTCGCGGGTGGTGACGAACGCAACGGAGGGCTGAATCCCGATGAAGTTGCCGTAAGCATCCCCGCCGAAATCTCCTGTGCGATTCGGCGCACATCAGGTTGGGCTAAGCGAGAAAATCGCTTAGACTGTCGCAGCAATGCGGAGCGCTATGATTCTGGTTTTAACTACTGAAATCAGGGGATCGACCTTTATTTAATTGAGGGTCGATCCCCTTTAATGTTCTCTCTATTCCTTCGGTGAAGAGCGAAGCAACGCGCACTTAGCGCGTAGCTCGACAACAATTGCAACGTGACGCCTTACCGCGTCACTCGCCAAACCACGAAGGAGGACAATGTCTTATGAAGAAAGTGTGGCACTACCTGTTGGGGGTAGCCATGATGATAGGGATAGCGGCGGCGGTTGCCGGCCGGCCGACGCCGGTTTCGGCAAGCGGCACCTTCAAAGTCGGGATGGAATGTGGGTACGCCCCGTTCAACTGGACCCAGTCGACGTCAGCTAACGGCGCCGTCAAAATTCAAGGCTCCCACGACTACGCCAACGGCTATGATGTTCAGATGGCCAAGAAAGTCGCCAAGGCCTTGGGCAAAAAGGTGGTCGTGGTCAAGACCTCTTGGGATGGCCTCCCACCTGCATTGACTTCCGGCAAGATCGACGCGATCATCGCCGGGATGTCACCAACGCCTGACCGCCGCAAGACGATTGACTTTACCGATACTTACTATGCTTCGAAGCTGACGGTGGTTGTCCGTCGCGACAGCAAGTTCGCCAAGGCGAAGAGCATTCAAGATTTCAAAGGCGCTAAGATCACGGCGCAACTGTCGACCTTCCATTATCAAGCCATCAAGCAGATGAAGGGTGTCGTCAAAGAAGAAGCGATGAACAACTTCCCGGCAATGCGGGTGGCATTGGAGTCTGGCACCATCGACGGGTATGTCTCCGAAATTCCTGAAGGCATCACTGCCCAAGACGCTAACCCGAACCTGAAGTACCTGAAGTTTTCCAAGGCTAACGGTTTCAAGACCAGCCCGGAAGACGTCGACCTCGCCATCGGCTTGCGCAAAAACGATCCGGACAAGGCCACCATCAACGCAACCTTGGCCAAGATCTCGACCAAGGAACGCAACAAGCTGATGAACACCGCCGTCGCCGTACAGCCAGACACCTCCAAACAAGGCAACTGGTTCCTCAGCATCTTGAAACAATACGGCCCGATGTTGCTTCGTGGCACCGGCATGACGCTGTTGATCTCCTTAGTCGGGACGATCGTCGGCTTCATCATCGGCTTGCTGGTCGGCATCGTCCGCACCATTCCCAAGCCTAAGACCAAAGGCAAGCGTGGCCTCCAGTGGTTCATCAACTGGCTGCTGAGCGTCTACATCGAAGTCTTCCGAGGCACGCCAATGATCGTGCAGGCCGCCGTGTTGTATTACGGCGCCGCCCAGGCCTTTGGCATCAACATGAACAAAACGATGGCGGCCTTAGTGATCGTGTCGATCAACACCGGGGCTTACATCTCTGAAATCATCCGTGGCGGGATCATCTCCGTGGATGAAGGTCAGTTCGAAGCCGCCCACGCCTTGGGCTTCACCCACCTGCAGACGATGATGAAAGTCGTTTTGCCACAGGCGGTGCGCAACTCCTTGCCGGCGGTCACCAACGAATTCATCGTCAACATCAAGGATACCTCGGTGCTGTCGGTCATCTCGGTTTCCGAACTGTTCTTCTCTGCTGAAACCGTCGCCGGGCAAAACTTCCAGTTCTTCCACACCTACCTGATCGTCAGCGGCATCTACCTGTTGCTCACCTTCACGATCTCTCGTCTGTTCCGCTTAATCGAGCGCCACATCGATGGTCCGAAGAACTACAACGTCATGAACAACCAGATGCAAGTTGAAACGCCGGAGGTGAAGTAATCATGGCAGAACCGATCATTCAAGTACAAAATCTCAAAAAAGCCTTCGGGACCCATGAAGTGTTGACCAACATCAACTTCGACGTCAATCCCGGCGAAGTGGTTTCCATCATCGGCCGCTCCGGTTCCGGGAAGTCGACTTTGTTGCGCAACATCAACCTGCTGGAAGAGCCGACCGGCGGGGACATCCTTTTCCACGGCAAAAGCATCTTGGGGCAAAATTTCGACCTGCCGCATTACCGTGCCGCCGTTGGCATGGTGTTCCAGCAGTTCAACCTGTTCAACAATCTGACCGTGCTCGACAACGTCGTCACGCCACAAACCACCGTCTTGCGCCGCAACGCGCAAGATGCCAAGACCCACGCGATGGAGTTGCTCCACCAAGTCGGCATGGACCCGTTCATCAACGCCAAGCCCGACCAGCTTTCCGGTGGGCAAAAGCAACGTGTCGCCATCGCCCGTGCTGAAGCGATGGATCCGGAAGTCTTGCTGTTTGACGAACCGACCTCGGCGCTCGACCCGGAAATGGTCGATGACGTCCTCAACGCGATGAAGGCGCTGGCCGACACCGGCCTGACGATGATCGTGGTTACCCACGAAATGGAATTTGCCAAAGACGTCTCCGATCGGGTCGTCTTCATGAACCAAGGCGTCATCGCAGAAGCCGGCTCACCGGAACAAATCTTCGACCACCCGACGCAAGCCGTCACCCAAGAATTCCTGAAACGCTACTTGAACCGCGCATGAGTTACCAAAAAGGCGGTGAATTCCGACATGGGGTTCACCGCCTTTTGCTTACTCATCGAAGTTGCTGGCGACAGTCGCCTGCTCATCACTTCCGCTTGGGGCATCGTCGCCGGTGATGGCTTGGTACATCGCCATGCCGACCGTGCCAAAAGGCTTCACGGTGAGCTCACCGTCGCTGGTGATGGTGAATTCAGCGACCGCCGGGGCAACACTCGTGTCATCATTGGCACCATAGTGGTCATTCATTGATAGTGTTTTAGCAGGAAACCTCTGATTTTAATCAGGGGAGGAATGCCGTCCTGTACCTGCTTCTCCTTTGTTAGCTTGGTATCTTTACATAGGAACACACGTTTGGTATAATTTCTGTGGAGGGATAGCCATGAAACAAGCCGTCACCCTAAAGCTGCGCATGACACTCACTGCAGAGGATGCGCTGTTGTTACAAGAAACGATGAACCAGTTTGCATTGGGTTGCCAATTGGTGTCGCAGTACGTCTTCGACCACGAATTTGTCCTTGATCAAGATGCCTTGAATCAGGCACTGTATCACCAATTGCGCGCAGAGTTTGGGTTGAAAGCTCAGATGGCACAGTCTGCGATCCGGCACGTTGTTGGCAACTACAAGACCGTACAGACTCAGATGAGAAACGATCCATACGCTTTTCGGGATCGCTATACTGGCCAATGGACGCGTTGTCCACGAGACCTCACTTGGTTGCGGCGGCCATTACAGTACCGTAAGCCGCAACTCAAGTTAGTGCGCAACCGGGACTGGTCGTGGTTGAAAGACGGTCGCCTGTCGCTTAACACCTTGGCTAAACGCGTGCGTATCACACCGCATGTGCAGGGCTTTGAACAGTACTTGACGCCTGACTGGCAACTTGGTACAGCGACAGTGGTGCCCACTGGTGGCCATTATTTCTTGCATATTGCGGCCATCAAGGAACTCCCTGATATTGACCGCCTGCAGTTTCAAGACATCGTTGGCATCGATCGTGGCTTACGCTTTGTGCTGGTCACCCATGAAACTGCTGGCCGAACGAATTTTGTTTCTGGCAAGGCAATTGCGAACAAGCGGGCCAAGTACGACCGCCTCCGTCAACAACTGCAACGCAAGCACACAAAATCTGCTAAACGACGCCTAGGCCGACTTTCAGGACGAGAGAACCGCTGGATGAGTGATGTCAATCATTGCTTATCAAAGACACTCGTCTCAAAGGCAGCATCTAAGACATTATTTGTTGTCGAAGACCTCACAGGTGTTCGTCAACAATCCAGACGCCAAGCACAAGCGCAACGAGAACTTCATTCTTGGGCTTTCTTCGAACTGGAACAAGACCTTCGCTACAAAGCGGTTTTAGCGGGTCACGAAGTTATTACCGTCTCAGCTCGATATACCAGTCAGCGGTGCGCAAAGTGTGGACGAATCGATAAGACCCAGCGTGATCGCCAGCACCATGAATATCGCTGTGCCGCGTGTGGTTACCAAAGTAACGACGACCGGATTGCGGCAATGAACTTAGTGACTCTGGGTCAGCGGTACGTGGCTGGTAACAACCATCCACACTTTACAAAAGAAGTTGTCAGGTAAACCTGATAATTGACGGGCATTGTCAACTGCCCGACGATGCAGTCGCAATACAGTGGGAGCCTGGAAGGTGTTTGACCACTATGTCAATGACACGCGAATTGCAAGCCACTGAATTTATTCGGTGGTAGTTGACGTACTCGTGATCTTCTGCCAAAGAAACCACCAGCTGACCTTGGTCGTCTTTGCTGATCTGCCAGCCGAAGATATTCGGATCTGCGTTGTTCCCGATGTCATAAGCATCTGGCGCGTACTGGGCGATGTTACGCATGATCCAGTCCTTAACCTGTGCAGTGGTAAGATTCTGCATATCGACGCCATTGCTGGTCGCTGGCGAACTGGCGGAACTTGCCGTCGTCTCGCTAGACGCTGAAGACGACGATTGAACAGAAGCTCGCGCCGTTTCTTCCTGCGACTTGCCTTGTTTGAGATCTGCGTCATAGGTCAGGTGGTGTTTTTTCAGCAGCGGCTGCAGTTCTGCCTTAGAATAACTCAGCTTCGCCCCGTCGCCATCGACAGTTTGCACCTGCTTGGCCGCCACCGTGATCGTCTGCCCTTGGGTGTCGCTGCTTTGATCACCAATGAACCAATCGTCACCGCGTTGTTGCACGCGCAACTGCGACGTTGCGATCGCTTCGCCACCCTTAGACTGGGCAAATGCCGCCATCGCATATTCCTCTTTGGTATAGGTGACCTGTTTGCTTGATGCCGCTGAAGACAAGGACGACGGTTATGACACCGCCTTTTGCCCACATCCCGCCAGCACCATGACGCCTACGATCCATAATTGCTTCATGGCCCGCTTCCTAATGGTTGAACTTCCCATAGTAATTCAGCTCGCTGGACTTCAAGGTGTAGGTATGCCCGTTGATGATATCGATCGTCAAGTTGAAGTCAGTATCAGTCGTATCTTCATAACCATGAGCAACCAAAATTTGACCGCCGGTGCCGTCACCGCCTTGATTCGTGATTTTATCTAGCATCACATTATATCCGCCATCGCTACCGTCAACATAGGCCGTGGTCCAGAACCACGGGCTTTCACTTTGAGAACCTGGGCGATAAAAATCTGAAGTCTGCTTCCCCTGTCCCGAAACGGTAGACGGATCCTCAGTTGCCGTCCCCGAGACGCGCTCAAGCGCCTGGATGATCGTATCATCCGCTTGGCTACTTGCGTCTGAACTGGCTTGCTTAACCGTGAGCCTGCTCGCCACGCTGGCCAGATCCGCTGAACTTGCCAGCTTCTGCCAAGCAGACGCCAGATCGACGTGTAGCGCGTTGGCACGTATCCCATCATAGGGTTCCGGGCTTTGCGTAGAAAACAGGTAGGCCTGATCACCATCGATCATGATAAAAGGTATCTTGTCATCTTGCTGGATGCTTAACGCATAAACACTCACGCTACCGGGCTTATCATCTACCTCTTGCGGCGATGACGTCGCCGTCTCATGCGCGTCTTGTGCCAGCAGGTCACTGCCGCTCGTTGTATAACTACTAGAACCTGATGCCAACAACACCAACGCCAACTGTTCAGTGACGGTTGGCTGGCGGGTCGTCTGGCTCTGGCTACTACTGGAAGCTTTGCTACTTTCGGCTTCACTACTCGACGATTCTGACAAAAGCTTCGAGCTTGATTTCTTAGTCACTGACTGTTGGCTACTTTGCGCCTTGTCTTTTGGCCCTTGCACCTGGCCGCCACACGCGGTCGTTCCAATCCCGATCGCGACAAGCATCGCCGGCAACAGCCACTTACTGATTTTCATTGTCATTTTCCCCTCACCCTTGCCGGTGTCAGCCCCACCCGATGCCGACAACAATAATCATTACCTTTTCCATTTAAGCCTTCGCTGATATTGCTGTCAAGATTCATTAATGCACAGAAGCCTCACGCCAACTTCACACTTTCACCACAACTTGCCTGTATTGTAGTCAATATAGAAACGAGCTATTCCTTGCTTCTACAAGAGCGAGCAATCGCTCGACCACCCCACTTTTTCATTACCGCTTAGCGGTGTCCCCGCACCGCTAGGCATTCACTCCTCCAAAGTAATAGTCCTTAAACGTTTGGAGCAAGAAACTCTCTAAACGGGCATTTCTAGCTTCATAGAAAAGCGTTGAAGGACGAAAAAGTCAGTCAGATGTGCCGCTTATGTGCCACGTCTGGCTCAACCCTTACTCCTTGGCCGCCACCCACCCAGTGACGGCCATTTTTATTGGTCTAGTTTTTATAGCCAACAGGAGCAGGGAAAATTTCATATTTCACCTTGGGACAATCGTTCAACTACGGTTGTCTTTTTTTGTCAAAAAATTTGGAGGACAAAATATTGATTAACAAGGTTCGACGATCCGCAGTGATCGTTGCGTTACTCTCGCTCTTCGTCCAACTCTTTATCCCGGCTTCAATGGCGATTGCCGCCAGCATGACCAACACTAAGGTCGCTGACTGGACTAACACTTGGCACTTGCATCTGTTCAATGGTTTGCATTGGACAGAAAACGGTATCTGGATGAAGAAAGTGGACGGTAAAGTTGCCTTCTGTGTGGAGCACGGGGTCGATCTCGATATGAGCGGCTCCGGCTACAACCCCAGCACCTACTCCGATGCTAAGAAGGATCAACTAGCCAAGATTGCATACTATGGCTACCATCAGAACCCAACCAACCGCAACTACGCCGTGACCCAGATGATTATTTGGGAAACACTCGGCGATTCGTTGCTGACGACGACAAATAAATCCTATCAGTCTGAAAAAAAGGCGATTCTTGATAAGGTCGCTGCGCATGATCGCAAACCGTCGTTTAACGGCAAACAGATTACGCTTGCCGTTGGCGATTCAATCACCTTGACTGATACTAACGGACGGCTCGCAGCTTTCGCCCAGCAAACGGCGAACACCGCGAACCTCAAGATTACGAAGTCTGGCAATACGCTCACGTTAACGGCTACCGCCCAGTCGAAGGAATCTGGCAAGGTGGCTTATGCGATTGCCAAAGCTGCTGACGTGGGCACCTCTTTCGTCTACACGAAAGGCTCACAACAAAAGATTGTCAACTTCAAGCTCTCCAACAATGGAGAATTTAGCCTGCCAATCAAAGTCAACTTGAATGGTAACGTGAGGGCCAAGAAGGTTGACGCCGACACCAACAAGGCATTGCCCGGGGCGAAACTCAAGTTCGCATACAACGACACTACCAAAGAAGTCACAACCGGTGCTGACGGCTATGCTGCCTTGAATGACTTGAAGGCCGGCACCAAGGTTACCGTCTCGGAAGTCACTGCTCCTAACGGGTACGTCAACAAGGGTGAACTCAAGGAAGTCACCATCGAACCCAACAAGACCATTGAAGTCGTTCTCGGCAACAAAGAACAACTCGGTAACGTGACCCTTGCCAAAATCGGCAAAGAGTTTGGCAGCGACCTGTTCAATGCCTACTACTCACTGAACGGCGCAGTTTACGGGATTTATACCAGCACCGGTACACGGGTTGGCGCGATCACTACTGACGGCAATGGCAAAGGCACCTTGCAAAACCTCAAGCTCGGTAGCTACTACGCACTGGAAGAAAAAGCCCCTGCTGGCTACGTTCTGAATACGGCTAAGCTACCATTTGAATTGAAATATGCTGGTCAAACTGTCGCGGTCACTACTGCTCACGTCGATACGACCGATCAAGAGCAACGCGGCACTGCCACTATCGAAAAAGTTGACACCGTTACGGTTAAGCAGCCACAAGGTGCTGCCAGCCTTAACGGTGCTGTCTACGAACTCCACCGTGCAGCTGACGACAAGCTCGTGAAGTCAGTGACGATTGCAAACAATACTGCGTCCGTTTCCGGTTTGGAACTGGACGATTATTACTGGCAGGAAGTTAAGGCGCCAACTGGCTACATGCTTGATCCACAAAAGCACGCCTTCAAGTTGGCTTACGCTGGTCAGAACGTCACGACTGCTGCCGCTACTACGACGGTCAAGGAACAGGTCATCACTGGCGACCTTGATTTGCTCAAGTACGGGAACTACGACTGGTCAACGCAAGGCAAAGGCACTAAGCCGGTCATGCTCAAGGACACCCGGTTCATCGTCACCAGCAAGACTACCGGCAAGGTCGTTCGCACTGGCCTCACCGATGCCCAAGGATACGTGAAATTCGCGGATCTGCCTTACGATACCTACACCGTAGCTGAAACTAAGACCCCAACGGGCTACAACGGAATCAAGCCGTTCACGGTTACTGTTGACGGCACCCAGAAGTCCCAGCATTACACGATTGAAAACAAGGTTATTGAAGAAAAGTTGCGGGTGGTCAAGGTTGATACCGAAACCGGGAAGACCGTGCTGCGTGCTGGCGCAATCTTCCGTGTTAAAAATTTGCAAACCAACAAATACGAAGTCCAACCAACTGCCGATAAGACCGGCACGACTGATAAGTTTGTGACCGATAACAGCGGTGAGTTGATCACCGCCGAAGCGCTTGGCTACGGCAAGTACCAGCTAGAAGAAGTTCAAGCTCCAGAAGGCTATGTACTGGCGAAGGAATCAGCCAAGTTCACCATCGACGGGAGCCACAAGGACGGCATCGTGGTCATTAAGTTCGCGGACCTCTCCCAAAAGGGTGTCGCCACCTTGACCAAGACCGGGGCTACCCCAGTCGCCGTCGAAAAAGTTGAAACTGAATATGGCGATCAGTATAAGTACCGCTACGACTACACCGCTCTCGCTGGTGCGAAGTTCGAGTTCAAAGCAGCCGAAGATATCACGACCGCCGACGGCACCGTTCGTGCCCACAATGGTGACGTGGTTGCTACCGGCGCCACTGACGCTCAAGGTCAGATTCAGACCCCAGAACTCTATCTTGGCAAGTACACGGCAACTGAAATCTCTGCACCAAACGGGTTCATCATGAACACCGATCCGATTGCTTTTGAACTCAAGTATGCCGGGCAAGAAGTGACGCTGACCTCCACCTCACTTGAAGCCAAAAACGACTTCCAGCAGCTCGACATTACACTTAACAAGCAAGAAGAAAGCATCACCGGTTGGAAGGACAACCTCCCCGTTATCAAGAACATCGCCGCCAACGGTCAGGTCTTCGGCTTGTTCACTCAAGGCGAAACCAAGATCGGCGACACTGTGATTCCTTCTGAATCACTCGTCGCCACCACAACGGTCAAAGACAGTAAGGCTGAATTTGGCGCGATCCAGTTGCCAGAAGGCTACTACTACGTCAAGGAACTTGATGCTGGTGAGAAACACGACTTGAACACGACTATGTACGGCTTCCATTTCCACACCACCGACAATGAGAAAATCAAACACATTGACCTCAATGACGGCAAGGTAATCGACAACAAGCTCCACGAAAATGAACTGTCATTCAAGAAGATCAATGAAGTTGCCACGCTGGTGTCGGGCAAAGGTTACTCCTACGCCATGACCGGTAACGCAGCTGGCGCGGTTTTTGAATTGCTCGACGCTGACAAGAAGGTCATTCAGACGATCACTGTCGGTAAGGATTCCACCGGTTCCATCAAGCACCTATCAGTTGGCACCTTCTATCTCCGTGAATCCAAGCCTTCTGCCACCAACCTTGTCTTATCGAAGGAAACTCTCAAACTCGTGTCTACCAAGGATGGCGTGACGGTCTTTGATAGCAAGGACAAGCAGATTGGCGAGACCAAAGCTAACGCTAAGGAACCCGCGATTGCCTTTGAACTGACCAACAACTTGATCAAGGGCACGGGCGAACTGACCAAGACCGACGTTTCCACCGGAAAGCGGCTGCCAAACACCGGCATCCGCATTCTGGACGAAAACGGCAAGACGGTTGTATCTGGTCGCACTGACAAGAACGGGGTCTTCTCCTTTGGCAATCTGCCTGCTGGTAAGTACAGCTTCCAAGAATATGACGCACCAAAGGGCTACGAAATTAGCGAAGCCCTCGTGCCGTTCGAGATCACTAAGGATGGTGAAATCGTGAAGGCCGTCATGACCGACAAGCAGACGCCTAAGCCTGGCCTCCCACAAACCGGTAACGTGACGTCCGGCTGGCTCATCGTCATCGGTGTAGTGCTGCTGCTCGGCGTCCTCGCTGCAATGGTTGTGATCGGTGGTGCCAAGAAGAAAGACGGCAAGTAACATGCGCATTTCTTCTATCAGTATGTACCCCGATCCCAGCGACGATGTGCTACTCCAAGGCGACATCGTACTGGATCATGTACTCATCTTGAAAAACGTGAAGCTCATCGAAGGTCAGTATCGCTGGTATATCCAGTTTCCGCGATACGCTGATGGGCGCACCGTTCACCCAATCTCCAAGTCGTTTTACGATTATCTACTTCAACAATTATCCGAATACTATCACCAAGCCACAGCCGAGTAGCCCCACTACCCGGCTTTTTGAATACGAAAGGAAGGCACAACATGGAACTCAAATTTGTTGCACCAAACATTGAAAAGACGTTCGGCCACCTGTACTTCGGTTCGCTCAAGCGCGAGCTGTCAGAAGGTGATCGCGACAATCGCAAGGTTGTCTCCCGCACTTACGAGTTGTTCTCCGACTTGCAGCGCACCGACAACATTGAAATCACCATTCCGGCAAAGAAAGGTGACAAGGCCGAAAGCATTGAAGTTGATGCACCGGTCACTATCATCAAACCGCGCATTGCAACTGTTGGCTACCGGATTGGTGAACAAGCCTTTGTTCGCTATATCTGCAATGCCGACGATATTGTCCCAGTCAAATAAAAGAAAAGAGGAACCCACATGCGATTAGCAGAAGGCATCGTTATCGACTTAGAAGAAACCTTTGGCGTCTTGAAATTCTCCGGCCAGCGTCGTGAACGCTTCGTCCAAGACGAAGACGGCAACCGTACCGACGACGTGAAGGAACGCACCTATGACTTGAAGTCCATGAAACAAGGAATGATGATTCAAGTTTCAATTCCGGCAGACGCTGGGGTCAAAGACTTCAAGTACAACCAGATTGTGACCTTGGTTGACCCAGTGATCGACACTGTGGCAAACGCGAATTTCAATCGTGTTGAAACCTCGTGGTACATGAAGGCCAAGGATCTCGTGATTGCCACCGCACCGGTCAAGCCGCAGGAGAAGCCAAACAACAATGACAAGAAATAGCTTATTGCCCGACTCCTCACGTGCACCGCCCGCTGCGGCGGTTGCTTCCCACTAACGAAAGGAGTTGATCACAGATGATGACTTCCACCCTGACCGTAGTTGGTCGTGAAGTGTTCATCGACGACTATAACGAAGAAATCGACAACGACTACCGCCTTGACCCAGACGAGATCCTGCAAGACATGGTGGAACTCATGGAAGAAAGCCCTGAATCCTACCAACACCTGCATATCGACAGCGAACAGACCAACGACGGCATGAATAAGCTGTTCTCGTTCACTTTATACCAAGGTGAGGATGGCTTGCGGCTCTCGTATCTGGGCGTCAGCGATGAATGAAAGGACTGATGACATGGCACAAGCACTAAGCATTGACGGCTTTTTGGAAGACTATCCCGCACTAGTTGACCCTGACTTTCACGATCCTAGCCCAGACGCTTTGGTCAACATGGTACTGATGGCTGCTGAACAGGCAACTGCTGGCGAACCGTTTTCTATTTGGGTAGACGGCGAATGTACCCGCGATCATGAATCCAAAGAGTTCAGTTTCAACATCGACACTGAAGACCAACAACCATCTATTAAATATATTGGCGTCAAATAACGCCCAAAGGAGAATTTCTATGAATGACCAAGTAACCCTGATCGGTTTGAACAACTTTCTCGGCACCTATGATCTCAACGCCGACTTTGTTGGTGGCGCGCCAGAACCCGGTGAAATTATTCTAGGGCTGATTGAATCCGCAAATGAAGGTATTGAACAGGGCATGAACACCTGCTGTCTGATTTTGCAACGAGATCTGTGTGAGAACAAAGTCGCTTTTGCTCACGGTGCACGCTTTGAGTTTAACGTTGACCATAGCGCGTTGGGTTTGGTGATTGGCTGCGACTGTCTAGTAGAAGACCTGTGAAGGGAGAGCAGTATGCAGCAAATAGAGATGATTGGTCTTTACGAATTTCTGAATCAGTATTACGGAACGGCTGGCCGATATTCTCCTCGTGAAGAACGCCTTATTACAAGCCTGTTTTGTCGGGCAAAGCGTGCACTTCGTTCTGGTCAACCGTTTGTTAAAGAAAAGCGCGATGCCGAATTTACAATTCATGGCAACGACGAACTCTTTTTGTTCTCGCTACATGAAAGTCGTCATCGTATAACCGTCAAGTACGAACCGTGGGTTGCTCCAAGACGACCGTTGCAAGGGATTCGTTTTGAAAACGTGGACGTCTTCTTGAATGCTTACAACTCTGTTATTCTTCAAAAGGCTTGTACTAGGCTTACTAAGGGGGGGCCATTGGGTTATCTGCTACATGAAATTTCAGAGTGTCAATTATACCGTGGAAATGGGTTTGTTCTTACAATGCCTGCCGAAGATGTCCGTCATCACCGGCACGATGCTCGCTTTTACTTTTCGCTTGAGCCAATAATCAACGGTGTAGCTTTTCAGTTCGTAAATGTCTATGTTTAAGAACATTTGGACTTATCGCGGTGTTCGTGTCTATCCCCGTCAACGCAACCTGCTCTACAACACGGCTATGACCGTTGTGATTTGCTTGTGGGTAACTGGGGCTTCCATTGCCTATTGGCCGCTGCTAAAACAAATCAACTGGAAATTCTTAAGTTGGCCGGACGTGGCGGCACTGCCTTGGTCATGGATACCGCTGATTATCAACAGTTTATGCACGGCACTACTCTTTGGTGCTGGTCTGTGGGCTATCCGAACTTGGTTTGCGGATTCCTACAAGCAGATGGAACATCGTCAAAAGCTCGCCCGCATGATCATGGAGAACAAGTGGTACCAAACTGACCAGTCCAACAGCGAGAGTTTCTTCAAGGACTTAGGCTCAACGCGCACCAAAGAGAAGATTTCGCACTTTCCCAAAATATACTATCGGCTCAAAGACGGGCTGATCCACGTTTCCGTTGAGATCGTCATGTCTTCCTATCAAGACCAGCTCCTGCACTTGGAGAAGAAGTTAGAGGCTGGTCTGTACTGTGAACTGGTTGACAAGATCCTGCACGATTCTTATGTCGAGTACACCTTGCTTTACGACACCATTGGCAAGCGTATCACCATCGCTGACGTCACTTGTGAGCATGGCTCCGTGCAGCTCATGGAAACTGTGGCTTGGCACTATGACGCGCTACCCCACATGCTGATCGCTGGTGGTACGGGTGGTGGTAAGACCTACTTTATTTTGACGCTGATTGAAGCACTACTGAAAGACGGTGCCCAGCTCACCATTCTTGACCCGAAAAATGCTGACCTCGCCGACTTAGCTGACGTGATGCCGGGGGTCTATTCCAAGAAGGAAGCCATGCTCGGCGCAGTGGAAACCTTCTACCAAGAAATGATGCGCCGCAATGACGAGATGAAGCAGATGCCCGGCTACAAGACGGGTGAAAACTACGCCTATCTCGGCTTACCAGCTCACTTCCTGATTTTTGACGAATACGTCGCTTTTATGGACGCCTTGGGGCGCGATGCCATGCAAGTGATGTCCAAGCTCAAACAGATCGTCATGCTTGGCCGTCAAGCTGGCTTCTTTCTCGTATTGGCTTGCCAACGGCCTGACGCAAAGTATTTGGGCGACGGGATAAGAGATCAGTTTATGTTTCGCGTGGCGCTTGGGCGCATGAGTGAGCTGGGCTATTCCATGATGTTCGGCGAAACCAACAAAGACTTCTTTCAAAAACCAGTTAAAGGCCGCGGCTATGTGGACACTGGCGGTAGCGTGATTTCTGAATTTTACACACCACTAGTACCGCGCGGCTATGATTTCCTCACCGAAATTGGCGCCGCAGCCAATACCGTACCCGCAACCCCAACAGAACAGGAGGTGCCAAATGAGCACTGATGTCAAAATCGAAAACCGCGCGCAATTCCTCAACGACTTTCACGAGAACGTGCCTTTCCAGTCTGACGAAGACGCGGAAGACCAACTCGAATGGATGGCAATGCACGCCCACAAGTACCCAGATTCACGAATCTGGATGGGTGCTCCCGGCGGCCTGACCGTTGATCGCCTTCCGAAGCGCTTTTGGTTCAACGTCACTACTGGCGACGACGGTGGCTTGACCATGACTTACACCAACGTCACAGATGAAGGTGATGAAGAATGATTACACCACAGTTTAGAAACAAGATGCAGTTTACAGAAGACTACGCCAATACAATCAAATCTGGAACAATGAGTGATTCCGAAGACGCCTTGATGGAACTTTGCGATTACATCGAGCCGTGGGAAGATGGCGATCACTGGCTGGAGCTTACCGCTGACCGTACCGTATCGGGCAAACCCGTATACTTCTGGTTCACGGCCGATATTTCTGGCGACAGCATGGTTCTCACTTACCATGACTGGGCGCACCATTACTAATCAGCTTCATGCCGTCACCAAAACAAAGCCTTTGAAAGGAGCAACTCAATGACTACCCAATCTGTTCAGCAAGGCTGCACCCTGCCGCCACGCGCGGCGTGCAGCGCGAAAGCCGCAAGCGTGAGTGGCAGCGGTCGGCGCCAGCCGACCGCTTACCCCCAGTACTCTAACAGGGGGGTATTAAATACAACGTCTGTGCCTGAACACGGGGTAGAAAGGTTGATATGACGGCGTTCATACGAAAATTAGCAAATTGTGGATGGTACCTCCAATCCATAATTTTTATTTATCAAGAAAGGAGTGAGCCATTCGTACATGGAAGAATGGACAGATACAGTCAGATCACGCCGAAAAAGACTGGGACTGACCCAAGTACAGGTTGCCCGCCGGTTAGGCGTGACCTCGCATCATTTCAGCCAAATTGAAAGTGGCCGGACTAACCCTAGTGCGTCGCTACAAATGGAAATCGACCGGCTGCTAAAGAACTGGAACGATGAACCGGAATTGACGCTGATGTTTGACTACATGCGCGTGCGATTCTCCACCCATGACGCCAAGTCCGTGATCACGAAGATTCTCGGTCTGACACCCGAACACCTGATATTTGAGGAACACGGCTTCTACGGTTATTCAGCCATGTATATCTTCTCTAACATTCAGGTCATGGTGGCACCGGCTGGCTCCAACCTCGGCACATTGGTTGAGATGAAAGGCCAAGGCTGCAGAGAGTTTGAAGGTATTCTCCTTAGCCACGGTGAAAACTGGTACGACTACTTTCTTCGAGTCGATGAAGCTGGCGGCATCTTCAAGCGGGTCGATATTGCGATTAACGACATGGTTGGCCTGCTAAGTATTCCGGAGCTGGTCGATAAGTGCCTGAACAACGAATGCATCTCTGTCATGCGATCATTCCAAGGGCTGCAATCAGGCAAACTCGTGGATCTCGACGAGGCTGGCCGAGGCAATACGCTTTACGTCGGCACAATGAAAAGCGACGTGTATTTCTGCATCTACGAAAAAGCCGCTGAACAAGCTGCCAAGCGTGGCATCTCGCTTGCCGATACCCCGATTATCAACCGCTTTGAAATTCGCTTGAAAAACGAGCGGGCTATCAAAGCGATTGAGAACATGCTGATTACCCGCGACGCTGAAAAGGTTGCGTTCGGTATCATCACCCGCTATATGCGCTTCGTGGATGAAGTCCCGGACAAAAGCCGTCTCAAGTGGCCGCTTAACGAACGTTGGGCATACTTTCTTGGCAAAGGACGCCAGCCGATCCGCCTGACCACGGCGCCCCAGCCCTTTGACCTGAACAAGACCAAGGCATGGCTCCAAAAACAAGTCATGCCCACGCTCAAGGTTATCAAGGAAATTGACAACTACTTCGGCACTACTGACTTACAGCTCATGATCAAGGACGCCGAGCTGACCGACAAGCATCTCAAGCTGATTGAGCAACAGACTGTTGGCAGCGAGGAACTAGGAGGTGACATGTTTGGTCAATGACGTGCTGGCTTCCCACCCGCTGCGAGGCAAGGCGTTCAAAGACTGCGTGCTGAACGTCTACGTCTACAAGGCCGCGCTAGTCGGCGTCGTTGAGCACAAGAAGTACCGCCGTATCTGCGACATGAACAGTTTTGGCTTCACGGCACAAGACTACATCGCTTGGCGGCACCAGCAACAAGAACACCCGGCGGCTTTGATTGGCCGCGATGGGCGCGCCTTGAACTACGGTGAGCTGCGCCGACTGCTTTATCAAACTGCCGAAGAATCAGGCTGGCCGGTCTTCGCTGCACCAGCGGAAGAACTGTTTTTCGATTAACCCACTTGGTCGCGATTGACCGTGGCAAAACAATCGCAATTCAAAAAGGAGTGATGGTCACAAATTCAACTAAAGGAGCCTGGATTATTCACCTCGGTATTTGGGACATGAAATCGCATCTGGCCGGTCTGAAAGCAACGTTTGGAGCGTTGCGAATACTGACTGAGCGGAGAAGTTGGTGATCGATGCACCACGAACAGACCGA
>NZ_BAAIHN010000034.1:0-29979 GCF_054784775.1 Lacticaseibacillus boliensis | reverse complement strand
TTGGTGCGACTTTCGATCATGACACGCCGCATAATCAGGAGTTCACGATTACCTTTGGCCAAGTGCCGAAGGCAACCCTGACGACGACCGTCGTACCAAAAGGTCCGAAGAGTCCAAAGAATCCAGATGGTGAGCCGTTGCCGCCAACCACGCCAGTGCAAGTGACTGGGTTCCCAGGAGATCCGATCGATGCCAAGGATTATCCAAAGGTTCCGGGTTATACCCCAGAACCAAACCAGAACCCGAAGGTTCCAAATGAGCCAGGCGACACGATTGTGACCTACACGCCAGATACGCAGAAAGCTACTGTTAAGTATGTGGATGAAACCGGTAAGCAACTGATCACACCAGATCAAGCAATCACCGGTCCAAGCGATACAGCAGTTGACCACAGTCAGCTCATGCCGAATATTCAGAAAGCCATCGATCAAGGCTATGTGCTTGTCGATGACGGTACGGTTGGTGCGACTTTCGATCATGACACGCCGCATAATCAGGAGTTCACGATTACCTTTGGCCAAGTGCCGAAGGCAACCCTGACGACGACCGTCGTACCAAAAGGTCCGAAGAGTCCAAAGAATCCAGATGGTGAGCCGTTGACGCCAACCACGCCAGTGCAAGTGACTGGGTTCCCAGGAGATCCGATCGATGCCAAGGATTATCCAAAGGTTCCGGGCTATACTCCAGAACCGAACCAGAATCTGAAGGTTCCAAATGAGCCAGGCGACACGATTGTGACCTACACGCCAGATACGCAGAAAGCTACTGTTAAGTATGTGGATGAAACCGGTAAACAGCTGGTCACACCAGATCAACCAATCAGTGGTCTCAGCGACACGGCGGTTGACCACAGTCAGATTGCACCGAATATACAGAAAGCCATCGATCAAGGCTATGTGCTTGTCGATGACGGTACGGTTGGTGCGACTTTCGATCATGACACGCCGCATAATCAGGCGTTCACGATTACCTTTGGCCAAGTGCCGAAGGCAACCCTGACGACGACCGTCGTACCAAAGGGTCCGAAGAGTCCAAAGGATCCAGACGGTGAGCCATTGACGCCAACCACGCCAGTGCAAGTGACTGGGTTCCCAGGAGATCCGATCGATGCCAAGGATTATCCAAAGGTTCCGGGCTATACCCCAGAACCAAACCAGAACCCGAAGGTTCCAAATGAGCCAGGCGACACGATTGTGACCTACACGCCAGATACGCAGAAAGCTACTGTTAAGTATGTCGACCAAACCGGTAAGCAACTGATCACACCAGATCAGGCAATCACCGGTCCAAGCGATACAGCAGTTGACCACAGTCAGCTCATGCCGAATATTCAGAAAGCCATCGATCAAGGCTATGTGCTTGTCGATGACGGTACGGTTGGTGCGACTTTCGACCACGATACACCGCATAATCAGGAGTTCACGATTACCTTTGGCCAAGTGCCGAAGGCAACCCTGACGACGACCGTCGTGCCAAAGGATCCAAACGGGGATTCATTGACGCCAACCACGCCAGTACAAGTTACTGGATTCCCAGGGGATTCGATCAGCTCAAAGGATTACCCAGACGTACCTGGCTACACCCCACAGCCAAATCAGAAGGTTCGCATTCCGAACCAGCCTGACGTGGCGACGAATGTTGTCTACGTTCCTAATGCCGATGAATTGCAGGTCACTTATGTTGAAAAAGGCGACGCTGGTCATTCTGATCACGTCGTTAAAACAGAAATGATTACAGGAAAGACAGGTGATAAAGGTAAATATATTGTTACGGTTCCGGATGGCTATCAACCGCTTGACGTTAAACTGGGGGCTCAAATTGCGTATATCTTAACGCCATCAGCTGATGGGCTTGTGATCTATCTGGTACGCAATCGCGATGACGGTAGCACGACACCAAACACCCCAGGCAATGGTGGTACAACACCGCAGAGTCCTAATGGCGGCAGCACGACGCCAAACACCCCAGGCAATGGCGGAACGACACCGCAGAATCCTAATGGCGGTAGCACGACACCAAACACCCCAGGCAATAACGGGACGACACCACAGAAGCCGAACGGCAGTGGTACTACTCCGTCCACAGATACCTCGACCCCTGACAGAAGCCAACTGCCAGACACAGATGCGTCAACACCTGGCAGAGGACCACTGATGGACACGGATACATCCACGCTTGACAAGGGACAATTGCCGGAGACGGCAAATGCCCAGCCGACGCAGTCTCGGCCGGTTAAATCTCAGCTAACAAGTCAGGCACAGTCTAGCGCGATGCCAGTTAATGTCCCAGCTAAAGCTGGACGTAAGGCATTACCAAACACTGGTGATGAAAAGACATCAGGATTGGCGCTACTTGGCGCATCGCTCTTGATGCTGATGGGCTTTGGTGAACGCAAGCGCAAGTCACAACGTTGATTAGCTGTTTGAGTTACAGGTGTAAGCTATACAGCAATAAGTAATATGACGAAAAAAAGTAGGTGTAATTTTGAAATTTAAAATTACGCCTACTTTTTTATATGGAATTTTTCGAAAAAACGTTTGTAGGGAGTGTGACAGACGTTGATGGATGCTTTAACGGTCACGATTTGCCGAGAAGTCTTGGTGCCGGTTGTGCTTGCGTTCGAGAGTGGCCGGGTTTCAGATGACGGCAATAGGCGAGGAGAATGTGGCTAATAGCGCTGTATCAACTTCTTAGCTAATTGGAAAGAAATCCAATCAGTAGGCACCCATTAATCGCCGCATACATACACTGTTTTAAGATTATTATTTCTAGAATAATGAGTCTTTTACGTTGATGGTGGTCAGCTCATCAATTATACTGTGTTTAAATAAAATTATTTTTTCGATTTTGGAGTATGGATATTGAGAAGGGTGGGATCGTTTTGGTTGGAGATTATCGTAAGTTATCGACGCATAACCGATTGCGCCAAGAACCAGAAGTTAAAACACGCGTCAAGTTATTCAAGGGTAAAGGACGTTGGTTGACCGCCTTGCTCGTTGCTGTGGGGACAGTGATGACGATTCAAGGGCAGACCACTCATGCGGCAACGACTACGGGTGCTCAGATTGAAGTCGCCGCGAAGGACAGTGTACCAGTCGCTTCTTCAAAGACGTCGCAATCTGTTGCTCAGGAGCCGTCTATTAAGGCTGGCCAGACGACTCAAAATACTGATAAAACAAGCGTAGTGTCTGAAACTGCGCCTGTGGCAAGTGCCACACCAGCAACTGAAGAAACGACGCCACAGACAGATCAGCCGGCGGTCGTTGCACCGACTGCTGAACCTGTTGTCGAGGAAGATCAGCCGACACAAGACGCACAGACCACTGACGCAGACGACACACAAAAACCAGTAGTGGCGACTGCACCTAGCACCACCGGGACGACTGTAGCGCCAGCGCCAAACGCTGATGCAAGCGACACGCAAAAGTCGGCTGCAACGGCTACACCTGGCGACACCGAGTCAACGACAACGCCAGCAACGCAAGACAGCGCTGAGCCGGTAAGTGAAGACGTCGCAACGGCGTCTCAGCCTGCCGAGTCGGTAGCGGAATCTAGTGATGTTGAAGCGGCGACGCCACAACCACAAGTTAAGACCGCCGTCGACGCGGTAGCGGCCACCCCAGATGACGGTATCACGTGGACGCCGGTTGCTGATCCTTCTACAATTAAGCTTTCTCGTACGGTTCAAATTAATGGCGAAAGTTATCTCTTTACGATTGCGCCTAGTTATAGTCAGCTAGACGATCTCTACGGTTTCCCACTTTTTAATAACATGGTCAAGCTTGATGATGCTAATGCAACAGAACATCGCTACGCCTATTTCCTTGGTGATACCAGCGCGTATTATGAGCGGGATTTAACTAAAGACCCGAAAGATTATCAGCCACTTGTCTATCCCCTATATTTGAAAGAGCAAACGCAATCAGAAATACAATATGACCAAGCGACGGCTGGGGATGGCACGCCTTACATTCGTCTCACGACAAAAGATGATCTCGATCAGTTGACGATCATTGAGACGGTTTCGATTGGCGCCAGCGGTGCATTCGATCACACGGTGACGATTCAAAATGATAGTGCTAATACGCTAAAGGATGTAAAATTTGGTACGATCCTCGACACGCAACTGGATGATGATGATAAAATCCCCATTATTTCCAACGGGGATGGATCGGTCTCTATTGTATCGACTAAAGGTGACGGCATCACGTTGTATTTGGCACCTACTGATAACGACACACTAATTGCCGGAAACTGGAGAACACCAAACATAGGTAATGTTCATTACTATGGTGATTTGATTCCCGGTAAGCCGGTCGTCGGGACAGACAATGGCACGGTTTTGATAGATGGGGTGGATACTGGGGTTCAATACGAGACCCCTGCACTTTCGCTCGCCCCAGGCGCAACGACATCATACTCGTACAAGGAAAACTTGTACGTTAAGCCTGTTACCCCAAGCACGATCACTGTTGAATACAAAGATGATACGGGCAAAACGATACAACCTTCTACGGTCACTGGCGGGGTTGTCGGATCACCTTTTGTCCTAACTTCTCAGGCGAAGACAATCGATGGCTACACCTACCTGCGGACAGACGGCAACGTCACGAGTTTCACTGAAGACGACCAGACTGTCACCTTGATTTTCAAAGCTATCCCGCAGATCAGCGATGCCACCCAGAATTTCCAGTATGTTGACGATGACAGTCTGGCAAAAGTTGGCGATCCGATTGCCAAGTCGGGTAAACCTGGCGAAGAGGGGACATTTGACGCGAAGGCAAACGTGCCTGCTGGGTATATTTTGGCTGATGGCCAAAACGACACCATCAACTACACCTTGGTAGATGGCGACCAGACGACTGAGATCCACGTTGTACATGACGTTGTGCCAGTCACACCAGATGACCCTCACGAGGCCAAGCCAAGCGACTTCAGCGCCACAGCGACGCGCGTGATCAATTACGTCAATACGAGTGAACCGACAAAAGTCCCTTCACCTGCTACTAAGAATCAGTCCGTCACCTTAACGCGGACTGGGACGGAAGACCTCGTCACTAAGAAAGTCACTTTCTCTGATTGGACGCCTGAAACGGTCGAGGCCGTGGACAGTCCAGAGGTAGCGGGCTACACTCCGGATCAGTCTACTGTGCCGGCAGCGTCACTGAACACGCCGGATGTTGATGACAAGCCGAGCGTCAGCGTTACTGTTACCTATAATGCGGCGGATGAAACGCAACAGTTCCAATATGTGGATGATGATAACAAAGGCGCAACGGTAGGTGAGCTAGTTTCGGAATCCGGCAAAAATGGTGCCGCCGGGACCTATACGGTAACTGTGCCCACGGGTTATACGCTGGCTGAAGGCCAAAGTGATACGATCGATTACACGTTGGAACCAAACGCACCAGTGATTGATATCCATTTGGCACACGATAATGTTACAGTCACACCGGATGATCCGCATGATGCCAAGCCGAGTGACTTTAGCGCTACGGCAACGCGGGTGATTAATTACGTCAACACTAGTGAAGCGACAAAAGTACCTTCTCCAGCTACTAAGACTCAGTCTGTTACCTTGACGCGAACTGGGACGGAAGACCTTGTCACCAAGGAAGTCACTTATACTGATTGGACGACTGAAACGGTCGAGGCTGTCGACAGTCCAGAAGTAGCGGGTTACACGCCAAATCCGGCCATTGTTCCGCCCGCTTCATTGAAGCGGAATGACCACGTAACGGTCACTGTTGAATACACGGCAGATACGCAAACTGCCACAGTAACCTATGTCGACGAAGCGGGCCAGCAACTGATCACGCCAGATCAGACAATCACTGGCTTAAGTGATGCGGCAGTCGATCACAGTCAACTCACATCAAATATCCAAAAGACAATCACCAAGGGTTATGTGCTGATTGATGATGGTACGGTTGGTGCGACTTTCGACCACGATACGCCGAATAATCAAAAGTTCACGATTACCTTCGGGCAAGTACCGAAGGCAACTCTGACAACGACAGTAGTGCCGAAGGATCCAGATGGTAATCCGCTGAAGCCAAAGACGCCAGTGGAAGTCACTGGCTTCCCAGGAGACCCGATCAGTGAATATCCGGATGTTCCGGGCTATACCCCAAAGGAAGATCAGGACCCGAAGATTCCAAACGAGCCTGGCAATACTGATCTGACCTACACGCCGGATACGCAGACGGCAGTCGTCAGCTATGTGGACGAGAGTAACGGTCAACTTGTTCCAGACCAGACAATTAATGGCTTGAGTGATACGGCAGTCGACCACAGCCAGATTGCATCAAATATCCAAAAGGCAATCACCAAGGGCTATGTGCTGCTTGATGATGGTACGGTTGGTGCGACCTTCGACCACGATACGCCGAATAATCAAAAGTTCACGATTACCTTCGGGCAAGTACCGAAGGCAACTCTGACAACGACAGTAGTGCCAAAGGATCCAGATGGTAATCCGCTGAAGCCAAAGACGCCAGTGGAAGTCACTGGCTTCCCAGGAGACCCGATCAGTGAATATCCAGATGTTCCGGGCTATACCCCAAAGGATGATCAGGACCCGAAGGTTCCAAACGAGCCTGGCAATACTGAATTGACCTACACACCGGATACGCAGACGGCAGTCGTCAGCTATGTGGACGAGAGTAACGGTCAACTTGTTCCAGATCAGACAATCGCAGGCCCGAGCGATACGGCTGTCGATCACAGTCAACTCATGGCAAATATCCAAAAGGCAATTACCAAGGGTTATGTGCTAGTAGATGATGGCACGGTTGGTGCGACCTTCGACCACGATACGCCGAATAATCAGAAGTTCACAATTACCTTTGGGCAAGTGCCGAAGGCGACTTTGACGACGACAGTAGTGCCAAAGGATCCGAATGGTAAGCTATTGAAGCCAAAGACGCCAGTGGAAGTCACTGGCTTCCCAGGAGATCCAATCAGTGAATATCCAGATGTTCCAGGCTATACCCCAAAGGAAGACCAAGACCCGAAGATTCCAAACGAGCCTGGCAATACTGAATTGACCTACACACCGGATACGCAGACGGCAGTCGTCAGCTATGTGGACGAGAATAACGTTCAACTCGTTCCGGATCAGACAATCACTGGCAATAGTGATACGGCAGTTGATCACAGTCAACTCATGGCAAATATCCAAAAGACAATCACCAAGGGCTATGTGCTGCTTGATGATGGTACGGTTGGTGCGACCTTCGACCACGATACGCCGAATAATCAAAAGTTCACGATTACCTTTGGGCAAGTGCCGAAGGCAACTTTGACGACGACAGTAGTACCAAAAGATCCAGATGGAACGACGCTGACGCCAGAAACACCAGTACAAATCACTGGGTTCCCGGGGGATCCGATTGCGAAGACGGATTATCCAGATGTTCCAGGCTATACCCCAAAGGAAGATCAGGACCCGAAGATTCCAAACGAGCCTGGCAATACTGATCTGACCTACACGCCGGATACGCAGACGGCAGTCGTCAGCTATGTGGACGAGAGTAACGGTCAACTTGTTCCAGACCAGACAATTAATGGCTTGAGTGATACGGCAGTCGACCACAGCCAGATTGCATCAAATATCCAAAAGGCAATCACCAAGGGCTATGTGCTGCTTGATGATGGTACGGTTGGTGCGACCTTCGACCACGATACGCCGAATAATCAAAAGTTCACGATTACCTTTGGGCAAGTGCCGAAGGCAACTTTGACGACGACAGTAGTACCAAAAGATCCAGATGGAACGACGCTGACGCCAGAAACACCAGTACAAATCACTGGGTTCCCGGGGGATCCGATTGCGAAGACAGATTATCCAGATGTTCCTGGCTATACCCCAAAGAAAGATCAGGACCCGAAGATTCCGAACGAGCCTGGCAATACTGATCTGACCTACACGCCGAATACGCAGAAGGCGATCGTCAGCTATGTGGACGAAAGTAACGTTCAACTTGTTCCAGATCAGACAATCACTGGTAAGAGCGACACAGCGGTCGATCACAGTCAGCTCATGGCAAATATCCAAAAGGCAATCACCAAGGGCTACGTGCTGATTGATGATGGTACGGTTGGTGCGACCTTTGACCACGATACGCCGAATAATCAAAAGTTCACGGTTACCTTTAGGCAAGTGCCGAAGGCAACTTTGACGACGACAGTAGTGCCGAAGGATCCGAATGGTGATCTATTGAAGCCAAAGACGCCAGTGGAAGTCACTGGGTTCCCAAGGGATCCAATCGCGAAGACAGATTATCCGGATGTTCCTGGTTATACTCCAAAGGACAATCAGGACCCGAAGATTCCAAACGAACCAGGAGACACAGAAGTAGAATATACACCGGATACGCAGACGGCAGTCGTCAGCTATGTGGACGAGAATAACGTTCAACTCGTTCCAGACCAGACAATCACTGGTGACAGCGACAAAGCTGTCGATCACAGTCAACTCATGGCAAATATCCAAAAGGCAATTATCAAGGGCTATGTGCTGGTAGATGATGGCACGGTTGGTGCGACCTTCGACCACGATACGCCGAATAATCAAAAGTTCACGATTACCTTTGGGCAAGTGCCGAAGGCAACCCTGACAACGACAGTAGTGCCAAAGGATCCAGATGGTAATCCTCTGAAACCAAAGACGCCAGTGGAAGTCACTGGGTTCCCGGGAGATCCAATCAGCTCAACGGATTACCCGGATGTTCCTGGCTATACTCCAAAGGACGATCAGGGCCCGAAGATTCCAAACGAGCCTGGCAATACTGATCTGACCTACACGCCAGATACTCAGACGGCGATAGTCAGCTATGTGGACGAGAATAACGTTCAACTTGTTCCAGATCAGACAATCACTGGTGACAGCGACAAAGCTGTCGATCACAGTCAACTCATGGCAAATATCCACAATGCAATCGTCAAGGGCTATGTGCTGGTAGATGATGGTACGGTTGGTGCGACCTTCGATCACGATACGTTGAATAATCAGAAGTTCACGATTACCTTCGGCCAAGTACCGAAGGCAACCCTGACAACGACAATTGTGCCAAAGGATCCGAATGGTGAGCCATTAACGCCAACAACCCCAGTGGAAGTCACTGGCTTCCCAGGAGATCCGATCAGTTCAACGGATTATCCAGATGTTCCAGGCTATACCCCAAAGGAAGATCAGGACCCGAAGATTCCTAACGAACCAGGAGACACAGGACTGACCTACACACCGGATACTCAGACGGCAATCGTCAGCTATGTGGACGAGAGTAACGTTCAACTTGTTCCGGACCAGACAATTACTGGCGATAGCGATACAGCAGTCGATCACAGTCAGATTACACCAAATATCCAAACAGCAATCACGAAGGGTTATGTGCTGGTAGATGATGGTACGGTTGGTGCGACCTTCGATCACGATACACCGCATACTCAGAAGTTCACGGTGGTCTTTGGGCAAGTACCGAAGGCAACCCTGACGACGACAGTGATTCCAAAGGGGCCAGATGGTAATCCATTAACACCGGAGACACCAGTACAAGTTACCGGCTTCCCGGGAGATCCAATCAGTGAATATCCAGACGTACCAGGTTACACTGTGACGCCAAATCAGGATCCGAAGGTGCCAGACCAGCCAGGTAACACAGATTTGAACTACGCGCCAGACACGCAGACGGCGACAGTCACCTATGTCGACGAAGGAGGTCAACAGTTAATCACACCAGACCAGACAATTATTGGTAAGAGTGATACCGCTGTTAACCATGGTCAGATCGTACCAAACATTCAGGAGGTGATTTTTAAGGGCTATGTCTTAATTAGTGATGGTACTGTCGGTGCGACCTTCGACCACAATACGTCGCAGGATCAGAAGTTCACGATTGTCTTTGGCCGAGTCCCAAAGGCAGAACTAACGACGACAGTGGTGCCAAAAAGCCCAGATGGGAACCCACTAACACCGACAACGCCAGTGCAAGTTACTGGCTTCCCAGGCGATTCGGTTAGCGTTAATGATTATCCGGATGTTCCGGGTTACACACCAATGACCGATCAGAAGGTTCGCATTCCGAACCTGCCTGACGTGCCGACGGTTGTCGCTTATGTTCCTAACGCTGATGAACTGCAGGTCACTTACGTTGAAAGAAGTGAATCTGGTAATCCTGATCAGGTCGTTAAAACGGAAATGATTGCAGGAAAGACTGGCGATAAAGGGAATTACACGGTTAAGGTTCCTGACGGCTATCAGGCATTGGACGTTCAATCAGGAACTCAGATACCATACGTTTTAACGCCATCAGCCGATGGCATTGTGATTGCTCTGTTACGCAATCCAGCAATCCCGAACACACCGGACGATAGCGGGATGACACCACAGGACCCAAATGGTAGCGACATTACACCAAACACGCCTGTCGATAATGAGACGACACCGCAGGGCCCGAATGGCAGTGGCACGACCCCGAACACACCAGGGGATAACGGGACGACCTCGCAGAACCCGGGCGGTGGTGATACTATTCCGGACACGGACGCGTCGACACCAGACAGAGGACAGTTACCGGATGCAGACGCGTCGACACCAGACAGAGGACAGTTGCCGGACACAGATACTTCGACGCCTGACAGAAGACAGTTGCCGGGCACAGACGTTTCGACACCTGATAGAGGACAGTTGCCAGACACAGATGCGTCGACGCCTGACAGAAAACAGTTGCCGGGCACAGACGTTTCGACATCTGATAGAGGACAGCTGCCAAACACAGCGACTGGCCAGCCAGCAGAGACTCAACCGGTCGAGTCTCAATTAACGAGGCAGACGCAACCCAATACGTCGCTGGCCAAGGTCCCGGCTAAGGCTGGACGTAAGGCGCTGCCAGACACTGGTGATGAGAAAGCTTCCGGACTGGCATTGTTCGGAGCATCGCTACTGATGCTGATGGGCTTCGCTGAGCGCAAACGTAAGTCGCAACGCTGATTTACTGCTTGAGTGACAGATTAAAGACTGACAGTCATACAACAAAAGGTGGGTGAGATTCCAAATTTTGGAATCCCGCCCACCTTTTTGTTTACCGGATTTGAATGCTGTCGGTTAGTCGCCTTTGTCAACCTTGGCGTTTTTGGCCTGGCTGGCGATGCCATAAGGCAGTTGGAAGCGAGTTTTCTTTTCGGTGCGTTTGAAATGCCAGATGGTTTTGCCCAGGTGCAGGTCTAAGCCTTCTGCAGTCTTGGTGTAACTGCCTGCGGAATTGGCGTCACCTTTTTGCGAATACGAGTATTGGGTTGGATTGACGCCGTCGCGGGCGTCAGATGCATTATTAAAAGTCAGGGCAGTCACTTCGCCGGTGCTGGTCAGCTTGGTTTTGTCACCAGAAGTCTTGCGAGTGAGCATCTCGTAGCGTCGATAATAAGGCGCGTGGTCCAACGTGGCAGTGGAAAGCACACCGCGATCGTCGTCCGAGCTGATGTAAAGCGTCATGGCGACGGATTTCGGAGCGGGGTGGGTCTTGCCGCTGGCGGTGTAGCCGGCGACTTTGTAGACACTACCCAAGGCACTACTATCTTGCCGATTAGCGCAGCCAGCCAGGATAAATAAAGCGCCTAAACTGGTGAAAATGGCGAATAAGATGCGTTTTCTCAATATTTTGCCTCCGTGATCAATATGTATGTATTCTATCATAATTCATTACCGGCGCGCTGAATATCCGCCTCCAGGCCGAGGTGCCGGCATACTTTGCATTGTATCCTATGACATGGCGACATGTCGTGAACGGCTGCACAATTAAGAAAAAGTTTCGATAATTTTTACGGGGTATTGGCAGAAATTAGGGGGTAGTATGATGACACGCAATGACTTTTTGGCCAGCTTGCGCGCAGGGTTGGCCGGACACGTACCGGCAAGGAAAATCAGCCGGTTGTGTCATGATTATGATGAGATGATCAGCGACTTGATGGCAGATGGTCGCAGCGAAGCCGACGCCGTTGCGGCGATGGGTTCGGTCGGAGAAGTGGTTTATGCCGCAACGGCAACGCCCATTCACCAGCCGGCAACCGGACGCAGGATCGTGTTTTGGGCGCTGATCATCTTAGGGTCGCCGTTATGGGGGTCGCTGCTTTTGGCCGCCGGGGCGGTGGGACTAGCAGTCGAGCTTTGTCTGTGGATGATCCCGCTGACTTCCGGCATTCTGGCCGGTAGCTTTGTCCTCGGTGGGGGAGCGTCGGCGCTGGTGAGTCCAGTCGCCTTCATCCACGCGCCGTTTCTAGGTTTGACTGAGTTGGGCGTCGGATTAGGGCTGATCGGCGCCGGGGTGGCGCTTGGCGCCATCACCTACCAGCTGTGCCGGATCGGGATCCGAATCCACCGCTGGGGCTTTGCGCTGTTGGCGACCCAATTCACGCAGAGAAAGGCGGTACTCGGATGAAAAAGAAGCTCTCCGTGTGGCGGCTTGCGGCTGGCTTGATGGCCGTCGGGGTGCTGGTGGCGTTGGTCGGCTTTGCGCTGTCTGGGTTTAACCCTGAAGCCTATGGTGCGTACGCGAACCAATGGTATACTGTCGTGCATTTTTAACCAAAAACACCTCTGTGCCGCAAAAGTGCGAAACAGAGGTGTTTATTTATTTGCTGCTACTGGATTCAGAAGTGCTTGATGCCGAGCTGGCACTCGTCGCGCTACTGCTGGAGGTTGACGTCGCCGTGGTTTTATCCGGCGCCGTCGCTGAACTGCTACTGCTCGATGTCGCTTGTGAGGCGCTGCTGGCTTGATCGGCGTCTGTTTGGTCTGCAGGGGGAGTCGTCAGCTTCTGCTTGGCGGAATCGACGACGCTCGATGCGGTTTCTGGGAATTTTGAATCGGCCGGCGCGGCGACCTTGGAAACCGCTTCTTCGGTTTTGAAAATCGCCTTGGGCGTCACTTCCTTGGCGGTTTGCAGATCCGTGACCGCTTCGGCTGCCGTTTTGGCGTCGGCCAGCTCGCTGACCGGCTGCTGGTAGACCTGGGTGAACACCGGCTTGGCCTGTTGCAGTTTTTGGTACGCCGTCAGCGCTTCTTGCGCGGATGCTTGATAGGTCTTGGTGGCGGTGATCGGCGTTTGCGTCGCTGTCGTTACCGCCAGCATTTGCTTGGCGGCATCAAGCTCGGTTTGGGCTTGTTTGATCTGCTGGCGCTGGCTGGCGTCGAGCGCGGTGGTTGGTACCTGCTTTAAGGACTTTTTGGCGTGAGCAATTTTTTGAGAAGTCAGATCGGTTGCGGGGAGACTATGTGTCGGGTTGCGATAGAGGTGGTCGACAGCCCCTGTGGCGCTTTGAACGGTCGCCGTGGTCGCGTCATTTTGTTGGTGGTGGTTATAATAATAACCGCCGCCTAACGCGATCAGCGCCGCTAAGGCCAAGGCCGTGAGCCGTAATTTCATTGTGATCCCTCCTGCGTGGTGTCGTGAACGTCATCTCCGTTATTCTGATTAACTGCTTTAAGCATAAACAATTGAGATGACAACAATGTTACGTAGGGATAATAAAATCACTAAATAATGAAATCGGTGACATGTCGATTGCGACAGGTGCGTGACTGAATGTCATTTAATCAAAAAATCGCTGGCCATCTTGCGACGACCAGCGAAGGTTATTAATCTAATTGTGCGCCGTTAGACGCGATGACTTGTTTAAACCAGGCAAAAGACTTCTTGGGTGTCCGCCGCAGGTCGCGCAGGTCATGGTTAGTTCGGTTGACGTAAACCATGCCGTAGCGCTTGTCCATGTTACCAGAAGAGCTGGGGATGTCGATCAACCCCCAGCCGAGATAGCCGATGACCGGCACGCCGTCTTGGAACACGGCGTCTTTAAGTGCCTGCAGGTGGGCGCGGTGGTAGGCGATACGGTAATCGTCTTGGATGGGCGTCTTGCCGTCAGAGACTTCGCGGATGCCGATGCCGTTTTCGATCGGGAACATCGGGAGGTGGTAACGGGAATAGACCTTATCGAGGATATCGCGAAAGCCCAGCGGGTCGATGTTCCAATCCCACTCGTTGGCTTGCGTGTACGGATTGTGCACCATGCCGTGATCGAGATAGAAGTTAGGCGCGGTGTTGACCGGCACGCGCGACGAATCGATGAGATGGCTGCGATAATAAGAAAAGGCGAAGAAATCAGACGTCAGACTGGCAAATTCTGCCTGATCTGCATCTGTGAAGTCAAAGTCGATGCCGTGGTTTTTGGCGTAGGTCAAGACTTCATCCGAATACCGGCCGTGCACGAACACATCCAGCAGGTGATGGTTCATGAATTCGTCGATCTGGCGGGCGTACAGCACGTCTTGCGGATTGCTGGTGGCGGGATAGCATTCTTCATACGCGAGCATGCCGCCGATCTGAGCAGACGTCGTGGCGTGCAGATAGTTGGCCACCCGCGCGTGGGCGACCATCACGTGGTGGTTGATGGTGTAGACGTCTTGCAAGGTGCGCTCACCTTGCAGATAGCCGGCGATATCGAAGGCGCCGCTGCCAAAATACAGATTTTGTTCATTGAAGGTGATCCAATAAGGCACCTGGGCGGCGAACTCGTCGACCATGCGCTTGGCATACCGCACGAAGGCATCAACGACATGGCGACTCATGAAGCCGTTGTACCGCTTGGCCAATGACAGCGGCATGTCAAAATGATACAGGCAGATCATCGGGGTGATGCCGCGCTGCAACAGCGCCTTGATCTGCTCGCGATAAAAAGCGATGCCTTCCGCGTTGAACTCGCCGTCGCCGGTCGGGCACACCCGACTCCAAGAGATCTGGAAGCGATAGGCGTTCATCCCGGCTTGTTGCATGAGGTCGAAGTCTTCTTCATAGCGATGATATTCGTCGATCGCGACTTTCCAGTCGCTGGTGGTAGCCGTTGCCGGCCGAATGTCGTAAACCGACTGGCCCTTGCCGCCTTCGTCTACGCCGCCTTCAGTTTGCATGCTAGACGTCGAGTTTCCCCATAAGAAGCCGTGTGGCAGTGCTTGACTCATAGTAAGTAGTCTCCTTTACAAATTACCGGTTTGGTAGTGGTGTGTGGCCGTCCTCCAGGCGGTAGGGGAATAGCTCTGCTGCGTCAGAAATGGCTGTATGCTGTGCGGCCGTCTTCGGCCTGCTTCGCAGTCTTACGACTAATTTTGAAGCCGCTTTGCGTCTCCAAAATTGCCGACGACAACGCCGAAAATCCTGCAAAAGCTGTCTCACAGACGTTGTCGTTGTCACGGCATACAGCCATTTCTGCCTCCGCGCTGCTATCCCCACACCCGACCTCAATGCAGACCAGCAGTTAGTTGCTGGCGAGGTGGGCTGAGTGGAAGTAGAAGCTCATTTCTGGATCGGCGTAGATCGCTTTTGAGAAGTTGAAAAGCGTGTTGTTTTTGGTGTAGTTCATCTGTGCGAGCATTAAACGCTGGTCGTTGGGCTGCAGGCCCAACAGCTCGGCTTGATCGGGTTCTAGAGAAGTCATCGACAAATAGTCGTCTGATGCGACGACGCTGACGTTGAACGTCTCGGCCAGGAAATCGAAAATCGATGAGTTGATGCTATCAGTGGACAGGAACGGGACGATGCTGGTAAGGTAATAAGACTCCTCTAAGGCGTAGATGACGTCATCCATCGACCGCAGCCGCACGACGCGGTAGACTTCAGCATCGGCCTCGACGTTGAACTGCTTGGCCAGCGGGATCGTGCCGGCTAGGGCCTTGTCGAACGTGACGATCTTGCTGGTCGGCCGCGGGGAGTTTTTGACCAGCGGCTTGCCGGCGCCGACAGACAGGTTCACGGCGTGCTTGGAGTTGAGCTGCACGTGGTTGATATAGTAGCCGGAGCCTTGGACCCGCCGCAGCAAGCCTTGTTGGTAGACGACGTCGATCGCTCGGCGGATCGTGTTGCGTGAGACCCCGAAGCGCGCCATCAGCTTGGCTTCGGTGGGAAGCTTACTGGTGAATTGACCGTTGGTGATCGCTTGGATCAACTGATCGGCAATTTCATGGTACATGTAGATCACCTTCAAACTTGGACGAATTTTGGTTGCAAGTACTTGTTTAATTTGTACCCATGTATTATTATAGCATTGTATTGAAAACGCTTTAAGTGTTTGAGGCAAAAAGTTGGCAAAAAAAAGGAGAAGTTCACTATGGCTAAGAAAACGATCATGTTAGTTTGCTCTGCAGGGATGTCCACCAGTCTGTTGGTTTCCAAGATGCAAAAGGCTGCCGAGGCAGACGGTGTTGAAGCCGACATTTTTGCAACCGCATCCACTGATGCAGACAACAAGCTTGCCGAAAAGCACCCAGATATTTTGATGCTTGGCCCTCAAGTGCGCTTCATGCTCGACGGCTTCAAGCAAAAGGCGACCGATATTCCCGTCGAAGTCATCGACATGCAAGATTACGGCATGATGAACGGCGAAAAGGTGCTTAAAGAAGCGCTGCGGGCGATCGACGCCAATAACTAGGTCAGTTGGTGATGTGCACTTCCGCTTTCATATTCGATAGCTGCGTTACAGCGCAGTGGGGATCCTTTGGCAACGAAGAAGACTGGACGTCTCCCCGACATCGAATGTGAAAGCGGAGGTGCACATTGTGGGTATGATAGATGACGCGGGCGCTTTCCCAAAAGCCGTCATCACAACGCAATTCAGGAGGACAACATGGCAGAAGAAGAAAACAGCGAAAACATGCAGGCCGTCATGGGCCTGATCATCAACGGTGGCAACGCGAAGAGCTCCGCATTCGAAGCGATCGCCGCGGCAAAAAAAGGCGACTTCGACACCGCTGATGCCAAACTCAAAGAAGCAGATAACTTCTTGGTCGAAGCACATAACAGCCAGACCAAGATGCTGACGGCAGAAGCCAGCGGCGAACACGCCCAAGTCACGTTGCTGATGGTGCATTCCCAAGACCATCTGATGACCGCAATCACCTTCCGGGATCTTGCCGGTGAGATCGTCGACTTGTACAAGCGGCTCGCAGAAAAATAATCACTCAGCATAACGGCGGTGTTCGGGGGGAGACCGCCGTTGTGTTACGGAAGATAAGGAGCGTGTAACAGATGACTAAAGGGTATCAGATGCCCGCTGGGTTTCTTTGGGGTGGCGCCGTGGCGGCTCACCAAGTCGAAGGTGCCTGGCAAGAAGACGGCAAAGGCGTGTCGATCGCAGACGTGATGCGCGCCGGGGCCAAAGACATCCCGCGGCTGGTCGACGAATTGCCTCAAGCAGACCAGATCTATCCGAATCACTGGGGGATCGATTTTTACCACACCTACAAAGACGACATCCGCCTGTTTGCCGAGATGGGCTTCAAGTGTTTCCGTACGAGCATCGCGTGGACGCGGCTGTTTCCTAACGGCGACGAGGCCTTGCCCAACGAAAAAGGCCTTCAGTTTTATGACGACCTGTTTGCGACCTGCCGCCAATACGGCATCGAGCCGATCGTAACACTGTCGCATTTCGAAATACCGCTGCATCTCGTCCAAGCTTATGGCGGCTTCCGCAGCCGCAAAGTCGTGGCTGCCTTCGTGAAGTTCGCGCAGGTGTGCTTCGAGCGCTATCACGATGTCGTCAAATATTGGATGACATTCAACGAGATCAACAACCAGGCGGACTGGCGCGATCCGCATCCGCTTTTGCAAAATTCCGGCTTGTTGCTAGACGCAGACGACAACGCTGAAGAGGCGATGTTCCAGGCCGCGCACCTGGAATTTGTTGCCAGCGCCAAGGCCGTGCAGCTGGCGCATGTGATCGACCCGACCTTGCAAGTCGGCGCGATGATCGCCATGACGCCGATCTACCCGCTGAGCGCCAAGCCCAAAGACGTGATGATGGCCGAGCGCGCCATGCGCTATCGCTATTATTATGGCGACGTACAGGCGTTAGGCGAGTATCCGGCATGGCTGGGCAAGTACTTTGCGCGCAAAGGCTACCACGTCGAGATCACCGACGCTGACCGCGCGGCGCTCAAGGCCGGAACGGTCGATTACGTCGGGTTCTCCTACTACAACTCGCTGGCCGTCGCTTACCAAGAAGATAACCCAGATTACGACTACGACGAGTCCAACTCGGTCGTCAAAAATCCTTACGTGCCGCGCTCCGACTGGGGTTGGCAGATCGATCCAGTCGGCCTGCGTTACGGCATGAACTGGATGGATTCGCGCTGGCACAAGCCACTTTTCATCGTGGAAAACGGCTATGGCGCCTACGACAAGGTCGAAGACGGCAAGGTGCATGATGATTACCGCATCAACTACCTCCGCGACCATGTGTTGGAGATGGAAAAGGCGGTGGTCGAAGACGGCATCGACCTGATTGGCTACACGCCTTGGAGCGCGATCGATATCATCTCCGCTTCGACCGGCGAGATGAAGAAACGCTACGGCCTGATCTACGTCGATCAAGACGACCAAGGCCACGGTAGCGGTAAGCGTCTGAAGAAGGATTCTTTCAATTGGTACCAACAAGTCATCGCGTCTAACGGTGAACAACTCTAAATCAACAGCCCGCAACCAAACCTCATTGATGAGATATGGTCGCGGGCTTTTTTGTGCTTGGTTGCGGACGGGTGTGGGCGAAAGCGACTCCAGCAGGTTAATCTGTCGTGGAGACGGTGCTCGGTGGAGCTAACTTCGTCTGTGACGAAGTGGATCTCCGCCTGCGCTCATTCTATGGCGACAAGTCGCCAACAACCGTGCCACCACGTCAGCTTGACATGCTTCCGTCGCTTTCACCCACACCCTGGATGGTTGCGTGTCACACGTATCATATTAAGGATGACGGTCAGCATTCTGATGACTAATTTTGAACCTGCTTCGTGTCTCCAAAATTGCCGACGCTAATCCCCAAAATCCTGCAAAGCTGTCGCACAGACGTTGTCACGGCATACTACCATTTCCGCTTCCGCGCCACTATCCCGCTTCCTGCTTCCGGACGACATCCGATTGCCTGATCACAACACTAATGTGACTTGAGGAGCTCTGGCGATACAAATTCGTAAGTCTGTGAAAGATCGGATATAGAGTTGCCAGAATTCCGATTAATCAAAAACGTGATCTAGCCGTTAGAACAAGCGACCAAATATGCAGAATCTAGGGTGTAAGCGAAAGTGGCGGAAGTAGGTCAATCTGACGTGGTGAGATTGCGTTAGCGACTTGTCGCTTACAGCAAGGCGCAGATGGAGATCCACTCGAAGCGTAGCGGAGAGTTAGCTCCATTGAGCACTCTCTCCACGACAGATTGATCCTGCTGGAGTCACTTTTGCTCACACCCGGCAGTGTCAGTCCAAACAAAAATCCCCTTGCGAGGGGATTCATTGTCTTTAGCGCAGCTGCAACAAACCAATGCTGCGGCCGTTATTCTTGGAGATGATGTAAGGCGCTGGGTGGGACTTGGGATGCGGGAACGCGGTGCCAGCCAAGGACGGTTTGGCCCTTGGTCTTGACGGCTAAGTAGGCGTTGCGGGCCAGCGGCTGGTCGCTGACGGTCAGCTGTAATGCCCGCGGGCAACCGCTGGCGTCGTAGCTGGTGACCTCGTAGCGATAGTCGATGCCGCCGTGGTTGTTGGCGTGCCACTGAACCGAATTGGTGGCGGGGGAGACGTAGACCGTCTCTTCGCGCACCAGCGGGTTCAGATAATCCAGCGCCGCCGCAGAAGTCGTGGTTTGGTTGCGCGTCAGCCAAGGCGTGACGACCAAGGCCAACACGATGATCAAGGTTGCCCAAAGCGCTTTTTTCTGCCAATGTTTCACGATTCCCACCCCCGATGAACCTAGCTTACCAAGATTTGGACGCGCATACATCGGGCGAAGGACGGACGTTTTATTGGACTTATGTGCGAATGAGCACAAGCTAATTATTAGACCTGCCGGTAGCAACGCGCTATGATAAAATCTGTAAGCGGTATTATATGGGAATTTTCCCACCATTCAAGGAGGGCATTATGGCAGAAGAGTATATCCTGGCGATCGATGAAGGCACGACGAGCACCCGTGCTATCATCATCGACCACGACGGGCAAAAAATCGCAGACGCACAACGGGAGTTTCCCCAGTATTTTCCGCAACCAGGCTGGGTGGAGCACAACGCCAACGAGATCTGGAACGCGGTGTTGTCGACGATCGCCACGGCGTTCATCGACTCCGGCATCCAGCCGCGGCAGATCAAGGCGGTCGGGATCACCAACCAGCGGGAAACCACGGTGGTGTGGGACAAGCAAACCGGCCTGCCGATCTACAACGCGATCGTCTGGCAATCGCGGCAGACGAACGACATCGCCAACGATCTCAAGGCCGCCGGGCACGGCGACTTGATCCACGACCACACCGGTTTGTTGATCGATGCGTATTTTTCCGCGACCAAGATCCGCTGGATCCTCGATCACGTTGAAGGCGCCCAAGAGCGGGCGGAGCGCGGCGAGTTGCTGTTTGGCACGATCGACACCTGGCTTTCTTGGAAGCTGTCCGGCGGCGCTTTTCACGTCACCGACTACACTAACGCCAGCCGGACCATGCTGTACAACATTCACACCTTGCAGTGGGACGACGACATCTTGGCGATCTTGAACATCCCCAAGGCAATGCTGCCGGAGGTCCACAGCAACTCTGAGGTCTACGGGATGACGGCTGATTATCACTTCTACGGTTCCGGTGTTCCGATCGCCGGCATGGCCGGGGACCAGCAGGCCGCGCTGTTCGGACAGCTCGCGTTGGAACCAGGCATGGTCAAAAACACCTATGGCACCGGGGCTTTCATCGTCATGAACACCGGGCTGAAGCCGACGATCTCGGCCAACAACTTGCTGACAACGATCGGGTATGGCATCGATGGCCAGGTCCACTATGCCTTGGAAGGATCGATCTTCGTGGCCGGCAGCGCGATCCAGTGGCTGCGCGATGCCATGCAGCTGGTCGAATCCGCGCCGCAGTCAGAAGCCGCGGCTCGGGCGTCTAAGAGCCAAGACGAGGTCTACGTGGTGCCGGCCTTCACCGGACTGGGGGCACCTTATTGGGATCCTGATGCGCGCGGGGCGGTTTTTGGCATCACCCGCGGCACCACCCGCGAAGATTTCATCAAGGCGACGTTGCAGTCGCTGGCGTATCAGACCCGCGATGTCGTCGATACCATGTACAAAGACACCGGCATCACCATTCCGACGTTGCGCGTCGATGGCGGGGCCGCCAACAACGATTACCTGATGCAGTTTCAAGCTGACATCTTGGGTACCCCGATCGAACGGGCCGCCAACCTCGAGACGACCGCCATGGGGGCGGCGTTCCTGGCCGGGTTGGCCGTTGGGTTCTGGGCCAACACTGATGAGTTGCAAAACATTGCCGCCATTGGCAAACGCTTCGAGCCGACCATGCCAGCCGACCGCCGCGATTATCTGTATACCGGCTGGCAAAAGGCCGTGCAGGCGACGGAAACTTTCAAACGCTAAATCCCCAATTGCCGCTTACAACTGCTCGTGAAAATGCCGTCAGGACCACCTTTGTTAAGACCTGGATCTTTAGGAGGTAAGCCACATGACTTTTTCAGCCAAAACGCGTCCTGCAACCATTAATCAGCTCCAGAGCCAGACGCTCGATTTGCTCGTGATCGGCGGCGGCATCACCGGCGCCGGCGTCGCCTTGCAAGCCGCCGCCAGCGGTTTGGTCGTCGGTTTGATCGAGATGCAAGATTTTGCGGAAGGCACCAGCTCGCGTTCGACCAAGCTCGTTCACGGCGGGATCCGCTATTTGAAAACCTTCGATGTCGGGGTGGTGGCAGACACCGTCCAAGAACGGGCGATCGTGCACAACATCGCCCCACACATTCCCCAGCCCGCCCCGATGTTGCTGCCGATCTACGCAGAGCCCGGCGCGACGTTTGATATGTTTTCTATCAAAGTCGCGATGGATCTTTACGATCGGCTCGCCGACATCACCCGCACGCAATACGCCAACTACATGCTGGACCGCGACGCCGTGTTGGCGCGGGAGCCGGGATTAGACGCGCAAAACCTCAAAGGTGGCGGCGTGTATCTCGACTATGTCAACAACGATTCGCGGCTGGTAATCGAAAATATCAAAGAGGCCGACGAGCTCGGAGCCTTGATCGTCAGCCACGTCGAGGCCGTCAACATCCTGCACGATGCCACCGGCCAGGCCACCGGCGTGCAGGTGCACGATCATCTCAACGGTGGGGAGTTCACCATCAACAGCCGGCTGATCATCAACACCACCGGGCCGTGGAGTGATTCGCTGCGTGAACGCGACGAAGCGCTGAAGGTGGCACCGCAGATGCGCCCGACCAAAGGGGTGCACCTGGTGGTCGACGACAGCGTGTTGTTCGTGTCGCAACCGACGTATTTTGACTCCGGCCTTCAAGACGGGCGGATGATCTTCGTCGTGCCGCGGGAAGGCAAGACGTATTTTGGGACCACCGACACCGATTACCACGGCGATTTCGCGCATCCGCGCGTCGACCGTGCCGACGTCGACTACCTGCTGGCGGTAATCAACCGCCGCTATCCGACCGCCGACGTCACCCTCGATAACATCGAGGCCAGCTGGGCGGGGTTGCGGCCGCTGATCGACAATAACGCCGGGTCCGACTACAGCGGTGGCAGCAATCAGCCGTTCAGCACCGCCAGCGTCGACAAAGTGATCGATGTCGTGGCGCGGTATGAAGGCGGCACCGCCAGCCGCCAAGACGTTGAAAAGGTGCTCAAAGACCTGCAACCGGTACACGCAGAAGCCGCGCCGTCGACGATCTCGCGCGGCTCGACTTTGGAAGTGGAAGATGACGGCATGCTGACGCTGGCAGGCGGCAAGCTGACCGATTATCGCAAAATGGCGACTGGGGCAATGACGCTGATCCGCCGGTTGCTGCTGTCCAAGCACGGCGTCCACAGCAGCCAGATCGATGCCGCGCGGCTACAGGTTTCCGGCGGTCATTTTGACGCCAACACGGTGGCGGAATCGCTGAGATATTTTGCCCGGCTGGCCGAGGACATCGGGGTACCCCACGCTGATGCCGTCGATTTGGCGGCACGCTACGGGTCAAATACCGGACGGGTGTTGACCTACGCGACTGATGGCGCCGCCAGCGGCTTGTCGCTGAAAGAAACCATCAGCCTGCGCTACAGTGTCGATCAAGAGATGACGCTGACGCCGGTGGACTATCTGTTGCGGCGCACGAACCTGTTGTTGTTCCACGCCCAAGAAGTCTCTAACCTCGCCGGCCCGATCGTCGCTGAGATGGGCAAGTTGCTGGATTGGGACGACGACACGCAGCACGCGCAGATGCAGCTCGTTGAAGAAGCGATCTCAGAATCCGCCTTGCATGCGCTCAAGGCCAGTCAAGTTGCCGAAGGAGGAAGTCACCATGAATGATCCTATCATGACCCAAGCCGTCGGAGAGTTCATCGGGACTTTGGTTTTGGTTTTGCTCGGGGATGGCGTCGTTGCCGCCGTCAGTCTGAACAAGTCGAAGGCCCAAGGCGCCGGTTGGATCGCCATTTCCCTAGGATGGGGCCTGGCAGTCACCCTCGGGGTTTACTGCGCCGCCTTCCTCGGCCCTGCCCACCTGAACCCGGCCGTTACTCTCGGGTTTGCCATCATCGGCAAGTTTCCTTGGGCCGGCGTGATCCCGTTCATTGTCGCCCAGCTACTCGGGGCGTTCATCGGGGCGGTGCTGGTGTGGCTACACTACTATCCACACTGGCAGGCGACCAAAGACCAAGCTGCGATCTTGGGGACTTTTGCCACCGGGCCGGCGATCCGCAGCCCGTTAGCGAACCTGTTCAGTGAATTCTTGGGCACCTTGGTGTTGGTATTCGCGTTGCTGGCATTTGGCAAAGGCCAATGGACCCAGGGGCTGATGCCGATTGGGGTCGGGATCTTGATCACCGCGATCGGGTTGTCGCTTGGTGGGACGACCGGGTATGCGATCAATCCAGCCCGGGACCTCGGTCCGCGGATCGCCCATCAGCTGTTGCCGATCGCCAATAAAGGCGGGTCTGATTGGGGCTATTCCTGGATCCCTGTGATCGGACCGCTGCTAGGCGGAATCGTCGCCGCATTGTTGTTTGCAATCGTTGGATAGGTGGTCGGTTCCGGCGAGAAGCGAGGAGTTACCTCACTTCTTGCCGGAACTTTCTTTATGTTAGCGTCACAAAATAAAGATTATAATGACAGCGAGACATGCACATGACAAGATTCCAGTGATAAGAAAAGGGCGAGAAAATGGCTGATCATGTTTATACGTTAAATAATGGTTTGGAGATTCCCAAAATTGCTTTTGGAACATGGCTAGTGCCTAACGACAGTATGGGGGTCGAAACCGTCAAAGCGGCCTTACAAGTGGGGTATCGGCACGTCGATACAGCTGCAGTTTATGGCAACGAAGAAGCAGTGGGGCAGGGGATCAAGGCCAGTGGGATCCCCCGCAGCGAGATCTTTGTCACAACCAAGTTATGGAATGATGATCAAGGTTATGATGCGACCAAAGCCGCATTCCAGACCTCACTGCACAAACTGGGGTTAACATACATCGACATGTATTTGATCCATAGCCCTGCTGATCGGGTGCCGTCGAAGCGAGAACAAGACACAGAATCTTGGCAGGCGATGGTGGACGAATATCCTGTGCCTGATCGTCCTGTTGCTGACTGGGCAACCAATGTGGCTGGCAGTTGGCGTGCGATGGAAGATCTGTATCACGAAGGCAAAATCAAGGCGCTAGGCGTGTCTAACTTTTATCCCGCGCATTTTAAAGCGGCGTTCACGCAAGCCGAAGTGCAACCGATGGTCAATCAGATCCGGTTGAATCCTCAAGAAACTTTACCAGAAACGACGCGCTATGATCGCGAACACAACATTGTGACTGAAGCATACAGTCCTTTTGGCCAGGGGCGTTCCTTCCGGGTGCCGATCTACCAAGAAATAGCAGCCAAGTACCACAAGTCGGTTTCGCAAATTTTACTCGCTTGGTCTCTTAGTCATGGATATTTACCATTACCCAAGGCGATGCATGCGACCCACATGCGGGAGAATCTTGACGTTTTTGATTTTGAGTTGGACCAAGCAGACATCGAAAAACTCGACGCGCTGGGGTAAATTAAAAAGGCTGGTGTAACTGGCAACGTAATGCCGGCCTTTGAGGACGTCACATCACTGGGATATTTGGGTACATAAAAGGGGCTGCGGTATTTATCGCAGCCCCTTGTTGATGTTGAAGTTAGAAGACGAAATCCAAGATGATCCAGCCTAGGCCGGCCAAGATCGCCAGGCCGAGGAAGTTCAAGAAGGAGAAGCCGAGGAAGAAGCGCCCGGCGTCTTTGTTGCCAAATTCAGTGTACTGCTTGAAGACCAGCAGGTTGCACATGCTCCCGACCACCGTGCCCAAGCCCCCGATGTTGGAACCGAGGAACAAGGCTTCTTGGAAGTTGGTGAACTTGGCGATCAGCACGGTCGATGGGACGTTGCTGATGATCTGACTGGAGAAAATGCTGGTGAGGAAAACCGAGTGCTCCGTTGCCACCAACCCGGAGATCAGCGTCACCACCCAAGGCAGTTGGCGCAACACCGAGACGATGACGAAGAAGCCACCAAAGGTCAAGACGACGGCGTAGTCGACATCGAGCAGGATCTTTTTGTTGAAGGCAAACGCCAACGCGATCGCGGCGACGGCGCCGACCCAGCTGGGGATGAATTCTAAGACCCCACCGAAGATGATCAGCGCGACGATCACGGTCACGATGGTCGGACGCGTCTGGATCCGGATGTCTTCGACACCGGTCGCCGGCAGTGGTGTCGGGCGGATGAAGAAGACAAACAGGGTAATCAACAGCAGGCTGGCAATCAACAGTGGGATCGACCACGTGAAGAACGTGGCGACATTGATGCCATAATGGTTCATCAGGAAAATGTTGTGGGTGTTCCCGAATGGTGTGAATGCGCTCCCAAAGTTGGCGGCCATCCCGATCAAGGTCACCGGTAAGATCTCCGAGAGGTTGAACTTCTTGGCGATCCGCAAGTACAGCGGTACAAGCGTTAACACGGTGACATCGTTGGTGAGAAACATCCCGGCACCAAGCGCGAGCAAGACGAACATCCAGGTGAGCTGGCGGGTCGTTTTCGCGCGGCTGGTGAGACGATAAGCAAAATAGTCAAGGATATGTAGGTACTCGAAAATCTGAATGACGGTCATCATCCCGAGAATCGAGAATAACGTGGAAAAGTTGATATCTGCCAAGCGCGGCCTGGCAAAGAACAGACTGAGCACCGCCAAAGCAGCGGTGATTTGCAACACGCGATCTTTGGCGATGTTTTTAATTACGGTCATGAATTAACCCTCTCCAAAATTGACTCAACATTACTATTTTGCGCTAAAACCCGAACGCGCACAACTATTCTAATGTAAAGTTCACGTAAAGTTGAAGGCTACCATGTTTACAATCCGGTTTTCACTAGAATCTTTAGTATACTGAAACCGTGAGGAGCGTGGAAATCTAATGAATATAAAAATAATCGCCGTCGGAAAACTCAAGGAAAAGTACTTCAAAGACGGCATCGCCGAATATAAGAAACGCATGAGTAAATTCGCCAAAGTCGAGCTGATCGAGGTCCCAGATGAGAAAGCGCCGGAGTCGTTATCAGAAGCTGAGATGATGCAAGTCAAAGAAGCAGAAGGCGAACGGATCTTGGGCAAGATCAAAGACCGCGATTGGGTGATCGCTTTGGCCATCGAAGGCAAGCAACGTAGCTCTGAAGCTTTTGCCAAAGAAATCGATGACTTGGCGACTTACGGCCACTCCGATATCGACTTTGTTATTGGTGGTTCGCTGGGATTGTCGCCGGCAGTCATGAAGCGCGCCGACAACACCCTGAGCTTTGGTAAGCTGACCATGCCTCATCAGCTGATGCGCTTGGTGTTGATCGAGCAGGTGTACCGGGCGTTTATGATCAATATTGGGAGTCCGTATCATAAGTGATGCGATTTTTCGAAAGTCAAAGGATGGTGGGATGATTGACGACGTTTCGACAGGCACAACTAGAAGATACTGATATATGCAATCAGAATATTTGTGAGCAACCAACTTACCCAACCACCAGCCGGGACTATCGGAGATCAAAAATTTGATTGCTGAGTGCGGGTGAGTGGAAGCGACAACGCCTTTGCCTGTGTTGACGAAGCAACCATAGTTGACTTCGTTCACTTCGCAACCTATCAGTGAGCTCGAACTATCAACATCAGAGTATGGGTAGAGGACGAGGCACGCGTGCGCTCAATTCATGACGTCTGGATAAATATGGGCTTGCACGGGGAGATATCCACTGGCTATACAAAGCTTTAGGATTTTCTGCCGACAATGTACAATTCAAATTGTCGAAGCATTTGATTTAGGCGAGGTAATGAGGAATGTGAAGACTCAGTAGTCGCCATCGGATGAAATCTAGGCGTATATTCAATGAATAAAATGATTTATGCTTGTTTGATTATGCGAATTAAGATGCTGCTGCGTTACTTGGGGGAGAAATTGTGGACAACATACAGATGATGTTATCAGCACATTTGGAGCGTGCTTCTCTTTATTTTCAAAATATGACAGAGACGCTTCAAGAAGTGCAATTATATCGTGATTGGCATAATTCAGGCATGTGTACCTACCTAGCCGAAATGCAATACTCTCTGAACCGGTTGGGGGAGTTCATGAATGACAAGTTTGAAACAAACCGTCACTTCAACGCTAATGAGAGTCGTGAGTTACTCGATTGGATTGAAATGTGGCATGAGGATATGCAGATATTACGCGGCACTACTTACGCGTATGAAATAGCATCGGCATATGCAGACTGGTTGGTAGCATGCGAGAAATTTCTTCAAAAGTCGGATGGTAGTGAGATACCATCCGACTATCAACCACTTATTATTCAGAAGTACGCAGCTATCTGTACACCTGCCAATAACATTATACTTCACACGAATAATATTAATCGATTTTCAAGCTTAAAGCTGAAGGGTGAGGGTGCGTATGCAAAAGTGTATCGATATAAGGATTATGAGTATAACTGCTGGTTTGGTCTTAAACGACTGAAAAAGGATTCGAGACCTGAAGAAATTACTCGGTTCCGACGTGAATTCGATGATCTTGCTCGTTTAAACTCGCCATACATCCTAAAAGTCTACAGATTCGACACGGAAAAAAATCAGTACTCGATGGAGTGGGGAACGAGTACACTGCAACAATATTTGAGAAGCCATGCCGAGTTAAGTCAAAGCAAGCGCAAAAGCATTGCACATCAAATCCTAGCGGGAATCAGATATTTGCACACGCGCGGATTATTGCATCGCGATATTTCATTGAATAATGTTATCATCTTCGAATACGACGATGCAGTAATTGCTAAAGTTTCGGATTTAGGGTTGGTCAAAGAAGTCAATAGCGACTTGACACGTCAAGGAACTGATGTCAAAGGGACCTTCATTGATCCATGCTTAGAACTGATTGGATTTGAAAATTATAAAATATGTAATGAGATGTATTCGCTGACGAAGCTACTTTATTTTGTTATGACGAACCGGACACGAATGGACGATTTTCCAAACATTTCCATTCGAAACTTTGTTCACAGAGGAATTGATAATGATCTAAGTATGCGTTATGCAGATGATATGGTTCTTTTAAAGGCGTTTGACGATACTGATTGGTCATATTAATCGGATGGAAGCGAGATGAATAATTTGGCGGACGGCGAATGGAGAAGTAACCTTGATTATAATCGATTATGGCCAGAACAGGCACTTGATTTCTGGGGGAAACTGCCTGATAAAGTTGGAATACAAATAGTCTGGAGCGGCCGACACGACCGTGATTATCTAAAACTTGCGGATGAGTACTATCATGCAGCGTATCGACTTGCAACTGAGGTTGTTCAATCAGGACATGATAATGTAAAAGACGACATGTGGTTCATGGCAACATTGTTTATGTTTCGTCAATCACTTGAATTGCTATTGAAGGCCAAGCTCTACACAATAATAAAATCTAAGCCTACTATTCAAGCGATGTTTCAGGACCTCAGGCACCGAATTAGTGCACTTCTTGAAGAAATTAATGTTCGCGGGGGATTGGATAATATCCCTGAAAATGAACGACGATGGCTTATCGCATACATCAAAAATTGTGAGTATTGGGATGGAAATTCGACATTATTTCGTTATCCGCTTACGCCCGAATTTTTGGGGGCTAAGCCACCACGGTTTGTCGATGTATTTTGGACCGCAGATAAATTGGTAATTGCCTATGCTATCCTTCGTTGTACTTTCCCCAATAATGAAGAATATCGTGATGAGGTACCGACAAATTTTCCAGATCCAATTTTTTTCACTGCCGCTGCAAGTGGTACTGGAAATTTTTATCTTGAGGGGTTGACATCCTTTAATAGCGGGAAGAATAACTACTATCCCATTATCCGTGGCTACTTGGAAGTCAGTGAGTTTCTAATTTCAACCGAACCGGAGACTCAGGTTCCAAAGACGTTTTTTCCAGAACTGTTTACACTTCGACATCTTGTCGAACTCGAATTAAAACAGCTAGCTTCATCTCCATATTCAGAGATAGAGGCGCTTGGTTGTAATTTGAATAGTCATTATGTTTATAGTGCATATTGGAAAAAAATAAGACCAATCATTGAACGTCAAAATGATGATTCCGTTCCTAAGACTGTTGGAGACAACGTTGATCATTTCCTAAAGCAATTACAGGCGGTTGATAAACAAAGTGATTTCTTTCGGTATCCAAGCGGATATAATCATGAGTACCATAAACTGCCGCGAAAAGTCGATCCTAATAATACCTGGATTATTCATAGAATTTCAAAAAAGCAGCGCAATCCCATGATTCACACGGGACTGCGCTGCTTTGGTGTTTCACCCATTGGGTGCGCCTATATGCTAAGGTTGAGTCGACGAAAACCATCA
>NZ_BAAIHN010000033.1:0-30297 GCF_054784775.1 Lacticaseibacillus boliensis | reverse complement strand
CTAGCTTTTGGTTTCGACGCTTAGAGCATAGCATGGGTAGCTTTGTAGGTGTCCTTTTAATTTGTCATTTTAAAAAGGGCCTACACTCTCGGCGTTGGATTTCTCCAACACCAGAAAGTGTAGACCCCGTTTTTTTGATTATTATTGCAGGAGTGGCAGCCCTGCGGCCATCCGTTGCGCAACATGCTGACGTTCGATTGGATAAGCAGCGGATGACCTATGATGGGCGGATGTTGAAAAATAAATTCGACGGCCAAGGGACACTGAAATTTAAGAATGGCGATCGTTATCAAGGCCGATTCAAAGCGGGACGTTTTGATGGTGCCGGAACGTTTACGTCACATCGCGGCTGGCAATATGAGGGTCATTTTAATGCTGGATCGGCGATTGGGCAGGGCATCTTGATCAAGGGAAATCATACATATAAGGGGACAGTTAGTGGTGGTGTATTTAAGCGTGAAAAAGTCTCGCAGAATTAAATGGTTCAGTTTGGTACGCATTACAGGGTTAATTCTAGTGTTGACGTATCATTTTTTTCAGACAAGTTTCCCTGGTGGCTTTATTGGCGTGGATGTTTTTTTCACCTTTTCTGGTTTTTTGATAACCAGTTTGATGATTGATGAAGCAAATCGAACACGTGATTTTCACTTACTCGCGTTTTACCGGCGACGGTTTTATCGAATCGTGCCGCCACTTGTTCTGGCGGTGTTAGTCGTTACCCCATTAACGATGCTCGTGAGGCCGGATTTTGTAGCTGATTTAGGCCATCAAATAATGGCTGCGTTGGGTTTTGTTACAAATTATTTTGAAATCGCAACTGGCGGAAGCTATGAAACCAAGTTTACGCCGCATCTGTTTGTGCATACCTGGTCGTTAGCTGTTGAAATGCATTTCTATTTACTATGGGGATTATTAAGTTGGATTTTAGCGCGAGTGACGTTGTGGCACGGTGGCGACGATTATCGCCGGGCTCAGCATTATCGCATGACCTTAGGGGTGCTGGCACTACTGCTTGCTATTGCTAGCTATGGCACGATGATCATTCGAGCAAACGGACTTCATGAGTTCTCGCCGGTTTACTTCTCAAGTGTGACTCACAGTTTTCCTTTTTACTTTGGGGCATTTGCTGGGGCGATAAGTGGCATCACGAACTTAACTCAACCCATGCAATGGTTGAGCCGCCGAAGTCACGCTTGGCAACCAGCCTTAATGATGATACTGAGTGCGGGTACGTTAGTCATTCTTGGCTTTAGATTAAGATTCGATCATTTAGTGACTTATACATTAGGAATGTTTGTGGCTGTAGTGATTTCTTGTGTGATGATCATCTCGGCCCGCTTGCTACATGATCAGACGCAAGGGATAGATGAACCACGGGTAGTGACATTCCTTGCCGATACTTCATATAGTCTGTATCTTTATCACTGGCCGCTTTATGTCATTTTTTCACAACGAATGAATAATCTAAGTGCAGTGGTTTTGACGGTGATTTTAGGACTTATTTTTTCGACGTTATCCTATTACGTGATCGAGCCACTGGTGGCAGGAAAGCCGTTGACACAGACTGTGCAAGGCTTTCAGAGATGGCAGTTCAAAGGCTTGGCATTAGTAGCGACGCTGGTTTTGAGTGTAGTCTGTGGTTGGCGCGTTTCTCAGGCACCCTCGATGACACAGCTCGAAAGCGATTTGTGGATCGGCGATCTTTATCAAGATCGCGATCAAACAGAAGGCAATGTTACAACCATGCTTGCCGCCCAAAAGCCGAAACCAGCAGTTCGGACGTTAGTTTCTGTTGCTGCAAAACGTAATGATGATTATCGTGCGAAGAATATGAACAGTACGGCATCAAAAAATGGGATTCCATCGGGAACATCAATTATTGGTGATTCAGTGACATTAGGGACAAGACGCTATCTCCAACCTCACGTGGCTGAATCCAACGTTGATGCGCAAGGTGATCGAACGATGGATCTGGCATACAAAATCATCATGCAGCAGCAGCGTACCCATCAGTTGCGTGAGTTTGTTGTGATTTGTATTGGGACCAATGCGTTGGATGACTATGCCAAACAGTTGCATCAAATTCTTACCGATTTACAGCCGGGACACAAGGTGGTCTTAATGACGCCGTATAATGCGAAGGCTGCTCCAGACTGGAATTCGTCAAAATTGGCAGTGCTTGAGCGGAAATTACCTGCAAAATATCAATGGATCACGATCGCGGATTGGGAAAGTGTTGCCTCGCGTCATCCAGCTGTTTTTGCGGGTACAGATGGTGTTCATTTTGCAGGTCGCGCTGAAGGCGATAAATTGTATGCTGATACGATTAATGCGGCACTGGTAACCGCAGCAAAAAAGCCAGCAAAGTCGTAGTCCAAAACGATCGATAAAATATAGACTTGCCAACAGGACTTCAAAGTCGTTGGCAAGTTTTTTTGCTTTAAATGAGAAAAAACACACTATTATTTAATCAAAATTAAAGGATGAATCGCCGCCTAAACTTGTGCTTGCTTTGGCGCGGATAATGCTGTCTTAATGGTATCGGAAGCGCTGTTACTATCGGGTGACATCCCCCTTGATCTTCTCCATAACGGAATCAGGAAAATATGAGAGTGGTTGGTACCAGTTTGAAATAATCGTAATCTATCTGTATCGTTGAGAGTGTAGTTTTTATTGCAGAACACGTTGAACTCACGAAGGAGGACTGTTATGACCACCAAAGTTGAGGTCAAAAACCTAACCAAGATCTTCGGCAAACATGTGGCCAAGGCCAAAGCAATGCTCGAAGAAGGACATACCAAACAAGAAATCTTGGCGGCGACAGAGGCGACCGTTGGTGTCGACCGCGCCAATTTTTCCGTTGAAGATGGCGAGATCTTTGTCATCATGGGGCTGTCCGGATCAGGGAAGTCGACCACCATTCGCATGCTCAACCGCCTGATCAAGCCAACGAGTGGCAGCGTCTTGATCGACGGTGAAGACATCGCCACGATGGGCAAAGCCCAGCTACAGGCCGTTCGTCGGCAAAAGCTCAGCATGGTGTTTCAAGGCTTTGCGCTACTGCCCAACCGAACGGTCCAGCAAAATACAGAGTTTGGGTTAGAGATTCAAGGTGTTGGTAAGGTAGAGCGCGCCGCCAAAGCTCAAAAAGCGCTGGCGATGGTAGGCCTGAGCGAATATGCCGACCAGTATCCTGATCAGCTGTCTGGGGGGATGCAACAGCGGGTCGGCTTGGCACGCGCGTTTGCCAACGATCCGGAAGTGTTATTGATGGATGAAGCCTTTTCTGCGCTGGATCCTTTGAATCGCCGCGAGATGCAAGACGAACTCTTGGACCTACAGGCGAATTTGCACAAGACCATTATTTTTATTTCCCATGATCTGAACGAAGCGCTGCATATTGGCGATCATATCTTGATCATGAAAGACGGCGAGATCGTCCAGGTCGGGACACCAGAAGAGATCTTGAGCCATCCTGCAGACGATTATGTGGAACGGTTCATCGAAGGCGTCGATCGCTCACAGGTCTACACCGCAGGCAACGTGATGGTCCGCGCCACCACCGTCAACGTGGAAAAGGCCGGTCCCCGGTTGGTTGCACGGCGTATGCGCGATAACGAGATCTCGAGTCTGTATGCGATCGATTCACAGCGCCACCTGCTAGGCATCATCGACGCCAAAGACGTCCTTGTGGCATTGGCACATAATCAAGAAGATATCCGGCCGCTGGTCAAAGACATCGTGCCCACAACGAGCATCGACACGCCGCTTTCAGACTTGATGGATGCTGTGTCGAGCACGCCGGTACCATATGCCGTCGTCGATGACCACAACCGGTTGCAAGGCATCATCATTCGCGGTGCTGTCTTAGGTGCTTTATCAGGAAACGAGGTGAACGTGAATGTTTGATCTTCCTAAAATCCCCTTGGCGCATTGGATTGATGCGTTTGTCGCATGGATCTCACATTTTGAAGCCTTTTTCTATGTCATCACCAACGCCTTGGGCGGAATCATCAACGGGATCCAGTGGGTGTTTGACCTGTTGCCGATCCCGGTATTCATTCTTGCCGTCATCGCCTTAACGTGGTGGTTGACGCGTCAAGAACATAAGCTCGGATTGCTGGTCTTCGAGCTGGTAGGCTTTTTGTACATCTGGAACCAAGGCTTTTGGCGTGACATGACCCAGACACTCACGTTAGTGTTGACTGCCAGTTTGCTGGCGATCATCATCGGGGTGCCCCTCGGCCTTTGGGCGGCAATGAACCGAACCGTGGCGCGGATCGTCAAGCCGCTGATGGATTTCATGCAGACCATGCCGGCCTTCGTTTACCTGATTCCGGCGGTCGCATTGTTTGGTATCGGTATGGTGCCCGGCGTGGTGGCGAGTGTGATTTTTGCGATGCCGCCGACGGTGCGGATGACGCAGTTAGGAATCCAGCAGGTTCCCAACGAGCTGATCGAAGCCGCCGACAGCTTCGGGGCAACGCGCTGGCAACGGCTGATCAAAGTGCAGCTACCTGGTGCGGTCTCGACAATCATGGCTGGGATCAACCAAAGCATGATGCTGGCGCTGTCGATGGTCGTCATTGCGTCGATGATCGGGGCGATGGGGCTGGGGACCCAAGTTTATTTCGCCGTCGGTCGTAACGAAGCCGGGAGCGGTTTTGCCGCTGGGCTGGCGATCGTGATCGTCGCGATCATCTTGGATCGCATGACTCAAGCGATGAACCGCAAGCAACATTAAGGAGGCAAGTATGCGCAAACTCAAAATTATTTTGACCGCCTGCGCCTTGTTGCTCGGGCTTGCCGCCTGCAGTACAGCGCCTGCCAAATACGATGCCGGCCAACCGCTGGGTAAGCAGATCAACTACACAATCACTGGCATCGATGCTGGTGCCGGGGTGATGAGCCGCACGACGATCGCGTTGAAAAAATACGGGCTGAGCAAGCACAACTGGCAGTTGCAAACCAGCTCGACGGCAGCGATGACCTCGACGCTCGCTAAGGCCGTTGAACACCAGCAGCCAATCGTGGTGACCGGCTGGCAACCACATTGGATGTTTGATAAATATCATTTGAAATTTCTCAAAGACCCCAAGCATGCTTACGGCACCAGCGAGGCCATTCATACGATCGCACGCAAAGGGCTGAAGCAATCTGCCCCGCAGGCGTACACCGTGCTTGATCGCTTCTACTGGACGCCGGCCGATATGTCGACGGTCATGCTCAAAGTCAACGACGGCAAACAGCCCGCCACCGCTGCCAGGCAGTGGCTACAAGCCAATCCCAAGGCGCTGCAGCAATGGACGCAGGGGTTGAAACACGTGCACGGCCAGAAGTTAACGTTGACGTACGTGGCGTGGGATTCAGAAATTGCGTCGACCAACGTGGTGGCGCAGGCCTTGCGAAGTGTGGGGTATGACGTGACGATCCGGCCGATGGAAATCCAGCCGCTGTGGGCGTCTGTTGCCACCGGCGCCGCTGACGCAATGGTGTGCGCGTGGTTGCCTAACACCAGTGGCAAGTATTACGCCGATTATAAAGGCCAGTTTGTCGATTTGGGCATCAACCTTCGCGGCGCGCGCGTCGGGTTGGCGGTGCCAAAATATATGACCAACATCAACTCGATATCGGATCTGGTTACCAAATAAAGCAAAAAGAAGTCGGAAAACTGCAGATTCAGTTTTCCGACTTCTTTGCTTATTCAGCGATGTTTGTGGCGCATAAAGGTCGCGTAGTGCAAGATTCCGGCGAGCAAGACGAAGAAGATGACAACGAAGCTGGCATAGCGGCTCCAGAAGTTGCTGGTCAGCGGCGGAAGTAGCTGTTGGATGCCCATCGTGGCAAGCGCCATGACGGCGATCATCCCAAATAGTAGGCAGTATCGTTTCAAGGTTTCATCATCCTTTCGCGCTTTTTTGGCGACTTTACCCGCGAGGTTGCGGGCTTCATCCAGCTTGGCCGGTGGCAGATCGTGCCGCTTCCAGGTGTTAGGCAACACTAGTTCACCGGCTTTGCGCAGTCCCGCGGCGCTCATCGCTTTGTCGAGCGTCATCAGCGTTGAATCTGTCTGGTGAGTGAAAAAATTATCCAGCCCGCTGGCAAAACAGCTGGTGATCGTGGCGTACACCTTGCCTTTGCAACCGCCTGGCAAGGTGTCCCCGGCTTTGGTCATCCGGGTGAGCTTGGGCCGAAGGCAGTCGAGTGTTTGCTTCAGTGGCCCGGCGACGCTGCCATAATAAGTTGGACAGGCAAGCAACCAGGCGTCAGCGGCTTGAAGCTTGGCCACTAACGCATCCAGCCCTGGGTTGGCTTGATGGGGAATGGCAGGGGTCAGTGCCAACTGGTTCAGGTCAATAAATTCGTGGGTACCCGGTGTCGCGTTTAACACGGCGTGGGTAAGTTGGGCGGTCAAGCCATCAGGGTTGTGGCCGCCAAATAGGGCAATCGTGTGCATGTCATCACCTCAATTTCAACTTAGCAATCCTAGCATCCGCTGTCAACTCATAATTACCGTGTTTAGATAGTAGAAGGGATGATTTTATAAGCAGAGAAGGCGTGAAAGCGTATAATAGTCCTCATCAAATTAAAATCTGATTCAAAAGGAGTTTGCTATGACGCGAATCAAAACCATTCAAGGCCGGCTGGAATCGGTGCCGTTGACCCATCCCTTTACGACGGCCAAGCATACGGTACTGGCTGCCGACAGTGTTGCAGTCGACGTGACGCTTGAAGACGGCCGCGTTGGTCACGGCGCCGCGACGCCCAATGCGGTCGTGACCGGCGACACGCTCAACACTGTGTTGACCATTATCGACGACGTTATCGCCCCGGCACTGGTCGGGCGTGATAGCGATGACTTTAATGCATTGCAGGCGTTGTTACAACGCTGTATTTTACATAACACTCCGGCCAAGGCCGCAGTCGAAATCGCCTTGTATGATTTGCGTGCACAACGTTTTGGCGTGCCGCTGGTGACCTTGCTCGGTGCCAGGTCAACGCCTGTGGTCACAGACTTTACGATTGGGATCGCAGCGCTTGATGATATGATTGCTGAGGCCAAAGCCAAGGTGTATGAAGGGTTTGGCGCGCTGAAGATTAAGCTAGGCACCGTGCCGTTGGCGGAAGATATTGCGCGTGTCACTGCGATCGCTAATGCCGTCGGCCGCGACGTGCATCTGCGTCTCGATGCCAATCAAGCGTGGTCGCCTAAAGAAGCACGCAACGCGACGGCTGCTTTTGCCCGAAGCGGCTTGTTGATCGACTTTATCGAACAACCCGTCGCTGCGGCTGATCTGGCAGGGCTTGCGGCGGTGACGGCCGTGAGCCCGATTCCGATCATGGCTGATGAATGTGTGCACAGCTTTGCCGATGCCCAAGCGGTGGTTGCCGCGCATGCGGCTGATTACGTTAACATCAAGCTGATGAAGACCGGTGGGCTCGGTGTTGCTGAACAGATCAACGGCTTGTGTGCGGCCAACGGCATCGCATGCATGCTGGGGTGCATGATCGAATCGCAAACCAGCTTGGCGGCAGCGGTAGCGTTTGCCGCCAGTCATGACAATGTGCGGTTTGCGGATCTCGATGCCGTGTACATGATCGACGCTCAGGACACACCGGCTTACCTGAGCTTGCAAGGCCCACAGATCACCTTAACGCACGCTGTCGGATTATAATGAGACGACGAAAAGAAAATTAACACTTGACTAAAGTAAGCGCTTTATTCTAATATATTTATTAGACTCACGGGTAATTCGGGGTCTGATGGTGATAGTTGTTGGTGAGATGCAACTCAACTAGGAGGGACCCGGATGAAAAAAGACTATGATACGGCCTTTTTAGGCCAACCGCGTGGCTTGGCGACGCTGTTTTTCACCGAAATGTGGGAACGGCTGAGTTACTATGGGATGCGCGCCATCCTGCTGTTTTACATGTATTTCGCGATTTCCAAAGGTGGCTTAGGGTTTGATACCGGCACCGCTGCATCGATCATGTCAATTTATGGGTCGCTGGTCTATATGGCTGGCGTGGTCGGTGGGTGGTTGAGCGATCGGATCTGGGGAAGCCGGTTGACCGTGTTCTTTGGCGGTATTTTGATCATGTTTGGGCACATTATGCTGGCGCTACCGTTTGGCGCCACCGCGTTGTTCATCTCGATTGCCTTAATCGTCAGTGGGACAGGGCTGTTGAAGCCCAACGTTTCTGAAATGGTTGGCGGGTTGTATTCAGACACCGACCGGCGCCGGGATGCTGGTTTTTCGTTGTTTGTCTTCGGGATCCAAGTTGGGGCCGCGGTGGCGCCAATCGCCGTGCCGATGGTGGCAACGGCGTTTGGCCACAACGGTAACATGAACTTTCACGCCGGCTTTTCCTTGGCGGCGATTGGGATGTTCTTTGGTCTGTTGCAGTATGCATTAGATGGCAAAAAATATCTCGGGTCTTCTTCCTTGCATCCTCAAGATCCGATCGCGCCTAACGAACGCAAACGCGTTCTGTTAGGTGTGATCGCAGTGATCGCGGCCTTAGTCGTGGTATTAGGAGTGATGGCAGCGATGGGCAACTTAAACATCACCAACGTCATTCTCTTGATCACGGTGATCGCGGTGATCTTGCCGGTGATTTATTTCATCATGATGCTGACCAGCAAGAAGGTCGACAAGGTCGAGCGCAAGCATGTGCTGGCTTACATTCCGCTGTTCTTGGCGGCGGTGATCTTCTGGGCGATCGAAGAATCAGGCTCTGTTATCTTGGCTTTATTCGCTGAACAGCGCACGATCTTGCACGTCGGGGGCTGGCATTTCCAGGCGTCAAACTTCCAGACGCTGAATCCGTTGTTCATGATGATCTTCACGCCGTTTTTCGTCCGGTTGTGGAGCCGCTGGAAGAATCAACCGTCGGAAGCGTCGAAGTTTTCCACAGGGCTATTATTTGCTGGGGTATCGTATTTATTCATGACCTTACCAGGAATGTTGTATGGCACCGATGGCCGCGTGAGTCCATTTTGGCTGGTCGGGTCTTGGTTCTTCGTTGAAATCGGGGAGATGCTGATCTCGCCGATCGGCTTGTCGATCACGACCAAGCTGGCACCAAGGGCCTTTCACAGTCAGATGATGAGTATGTGGTTCTTGGCCAACGCGACCGGCCAGGCGATCAACTCCCAGATTGTTAAATACTATTCTGCCAATACCGAAATTACTTACTTTGCTGGAGTCGGGATCGTCAGCATCGTCTTGGGCTTGATCTTGTTCGCCTTCGTCAAGCCGATTACCCGCTTGACCGCCGCCAGAGAAGGCTGATCAGTAGACAGTTGCCAGCGTCACCTCATACAAGAGGTGGCGTTTTTTTGTTGGCAGCGTTAAAAATGGCTTGTGGTACAATAATTGGCAGATTGGAAGTGGCAGGATGAACCAGACAGAAACAATGCTTCATCAATTCGTGGCTGACCGGGTGGTGCCCGGGGTATCGATGGCGATGATGGCAGGCGAAACCGTGACGACGCGCGTTTTTGGCGATAGCCAGTGGGTGCCAACGGTTGCACCGCTGCGGCCCGGCATGGTTTACGATTTAGCCAGCCTGACGAAGGTGCTGGGCACCACAACGGTATTTTTGCAGGCGCTAGATGCCGGCTTGGTGCAACTCGACCAGCCGCTGCGGACCTGGTTGCCAGAGTTCACGCCTGCGACCACGTTTCGCGAAGCATTGACCCACACCAGCGGCCTTGAAGGCTACATTCCCCACCGCGACGAACTATCTGCACAGGCGTTGCGCCAGGCGCTGATCACAACGCTGAAACCTACAGGCCCGAAAAAAGTGTTGTATCGTGATTTCAACTTGCTACTGGTCGGCTGGGCGCTGGAGCATGTGTATCACGGCGCGATCCAAGCGCTGATCACGCAGCGGGTCTTGCGGCCGCTGGGGTTGGCAACGGCGACTTTTCATCCAGAGCCTGAGCTGTGCGTGCCGACGACGTATCGTGACGGTCAGTTGTTGCAAGGGGTCGTCCACGACCCCAAGGCGCGGATCTTGCAGGCACACGCTGGGTCTGCTGGGCTGTTTGCCGGCCTGCAAGACCTGATCACATTCACCCAGTATGCTTTCGGTCAGCGGGTGAGCGGGGCGTGGCCACAGGCGTTCACTACCTTGCTGGCAGACTATGCCGGCGGGCGCAGCTTAGGCTGGGACTTGCGGCGGGCGACTTCTGGGCGGCTGTGGTTGTATCACACCGGCTATACGGGCGGGTTTTGGCTGATCCAGCCCAAACAGCAATTAGCATTGATCGTGTTGAGCAACCGGGTGCATCCAAGCGTCAATCCAGATTTTTTGGACCGGCGGGATGAAGTCATCGCCCAATACTTGGCGGCGTGGTAGAATATAGCGGTAACAAATTTGTTTTTTTCGGGAGGACACTATGACGGAGCCATTATTCCTAGCACCTGTGTTTCATGAAAAAATCTGGGGCGGTCGAAAGCTGGAAACCGAGTTCGGTTATCAGATTCCAGACGGCAAGATCGGTGAATTGTGGGCGATCTCTGCGCATCCCAACGGACCGTCGACAATCGAAAACGGGCCGCTGGCCGGCAAGACGCTCACACAGGCATGGGCAGACGATCAAGATTATTTTGGTCATCAAAAAAGCAAGGTATTCCCGCTGTTGACCAAGATCCTAGACGCCAACGACTCGTTGTCGGTGCAAGTGCATCCAGACGATGCCTATGCGGCGGCACATGAGCGGTCTGGCGAGCTTGGCAAGACGGAATGCTGGTATGTGATTTCTGCAGAACCCGGGTCTTACCTGATCTATGGGCATCACGCCAAGACGCGCGAAGAGCTGGCAGACATGATCCACAAAGGTGACTGGGAACACCTGTTGCGCAAGGTGCCGGTGAAGACCGGTGACTTCGTCTACGTGCCAAGTGGGACCATTCATGCGCTGAACAAGGGCATCATGGTGCTGGAAACCCAACAATCATCGGACACGACATACCGGTTGTACGACTACGACCGCAAAGACGCACAAGGCCACACTCGCGAATTGCACCTGCAACAAAGCATCGACACCACCAATGTCCCGTCTGTGGATCCAAAGCTGGATATCCAAACGGAGACGGTCGATGATGCCACGATCACAACATACGTGCAGCCTCCAATCTCGCCGTACTTCTCGGTGCAACGGATCGTTGTCAACGGCAAACTGCACCAAACTGCCGCTGCGCCTTACACGTTAGTTTCGGTGCTAGACGGTAACGGTGAATTTGCCGCAGACGGCAAGATCTTCCCAATCAAGAAGGGCACGCATTTCCTGATTCCAAATCAGATCAAGGACTGGACGTTCACAGGCGACATGGAATTGATCACCTCAGAACCCGGTCCAGAGGCATAAGCAAATAAAGACGTCATCTACCAACTTCTGGCAGATGACGTCTTTATTTATTCTTCGTGCCAATCGTCTTTGATGTGGGCGACAGTGGCGTTGACTTTTTCGGCAGCCGGTAAATCGCTGGTGGTCCAGCTGTGGATCCCCCAGTAATAAAATCCTAGCGAGCAGATCCCGATGACGAGAAAATCCCATGGGTAATGGATCCAATCGGCGCCGTTGAACTGGTGGGCACCGGCGTAAGACATGATCGAGATGAACACCAGGTAAACCAGCATCCATAAAGCAGGGCGGATCGCAGCGCGCAGTTCTTTGAAGCCGGAGCGCCATTCGAAATAGAAGTAAAATGGCAACCCAATCAAGATGATCAAGATCACCTGCACCGTCGTCGGCCACATCGCCCAATATACCGCGAGGCTGGTCAAGACAAACGCGATCGGCGCGATCCAGTTCAGACTGCGCAACCGCACCGGCCGGTAGAGATGTGCGCCCATGGTCCGCAAAGAAACTGCCGTGACCGGGCCGGTGAGATAAGCGATCAGCGTCGCCGTCGACAAGACTGTTGCTAACACCGCCCAAGAGCGGAAGGTTGTCACCATGACGATGGACAAAATAGTGTCGGCTATCATGGCCATGCGAGGAATCCGATACTTCTGGTTGAGCTTGCCCAACCAACGGGGCACATGGTGGTTAGATTCCATGGCAAACAGTGCGCGCGCTGCGGTGGCAGCAAACGAGACCCCGGTGCCAAACGGCGAGACAAAGGCATCCATATACAAGAGAACGCTCAACCAACCCAGCCCCAACAGCATCGCCAAGTCCGCAAAAGGCGAGTTGAAGTTCAGCCCGTGCCAGCCGCTTGCAGCCAAAATCTTGGTTGGCACTGCAGTGATGAAGGTGCTTTGTAGCAGGATATACAAGACGCCGGCAATCGTCAGCGAAATCGTGATGCCGCGCAGGATGTTTTTTTCAGGGTGTTCGATCTCGGCACCCATGTTGATGATCGTCTGGAAGGCATCAAAGGAGAAGATGATCCCGGCAGCGCTGGTCGCGGCAAAGATCGCGGCGGTGCCGTAAGGGAAGAATTCGTGCAGGTTGGTGCCGTAGTTTTGCGGATGGAACCCCGACATTGTCAACAAAATGATTGTGAGCAGGGGCATACCGATCTTAAACACCGAGATCAGGCTGGTGAAGCGGGTCAAGATCTTGACCGACCAGAAGTTTAACAGCGTGAAGACGATGATGAAGCCATAGACGACGAACAGGCCGTAGTTGGTAATTACGCCGTTGGCCAAGAGTTTGTGCGTCCAAGTTGCCCATGACCAAGGCCAAGTCGACATGTACTGGACGGCGGCGACGGCTTCGATCGGGATCAAGGTGATTAACGACACCCAGTTTGCCCATGCGGCAATGAATCCCAGCAGTGAACCATGAGAGTATTGCGCGTATTTGCTCATGCCGCCGGCTTCGGGGAACATGGCCCCGATTTCGATGTAGGTGTAGGCGATGATCCCGATCACCAAGCCCCCGATCAGCCAAGACAAGATCGCGGCAGGGCCGGCGATCTTGGTTGCTTCCCAAGACCCGAACAGCCAGCCGGAGCCGATGAGAGAACCTAAGGCGAGCATGATAGATTGAAAAAGGGAGATTTTTTTAATGTGCATAGCGTGCTCCATTATTGATAAGAATTATTCTTTTAGTGTACTCGTTATGAGAACGGGTGTCACGTCTTTGCGGACAATGAGTCACAACCACATATTTGTTCATAACAGCCTAATTGCTTGTTAATCAAGCTATCAATGCCTATTTTACAAGACTATCTCATATATTTTGATACAGATTCATGAATTGCGATGCAACAATCTGGCTTTTATCCTGATGAAAGCGGTATACTGATAAGGAAGGAAACAACCACACTCGGGAGGAAAAGTCATGAAAACAGCTAATATTGTGTTGATCGGCGACGGTGCCATCGGTTCGAGCTATGCGTTTAACCTGCTGACCGCCGGCATCGGTGGCAGCCTCGGGATCATCGATGTGAACAAGCAACGCGTCCAAGGGGATGTCGAAGACTTGGTCGATGCCTTGCCATATACTTCGCAGAAAAATATCTACGCTGCAAGTTATGAAGATTGTGAATACGCCGATCTGGTCGTGATCACTGCTGGCGTCGCCCAGAAGCCTGGCGAAACCAGGCTGCAGTTGCTGCAGAAAAACGCCGGGATCATCAAGTCGATCGTTGAACCGATCATGGCCAATCATTTTGACGGGATCATCTTGGTGGCCTCTAACCCCGTCGACGTGTTGACCGAGCTGGTCTTGCGGCTGACCGGTCTGCCGAAAAACCACGTGCTCGGCTCTGGGACCGCGCTGGATTCCGCGCGCTTCCAGTCTGAGATCGGACGCCGCTACAACGTCGATGTGCGTGCCGTGCACGGCTATATCATGGGCGAACATGGCGACTCCGAGTTCCCGGTGTGGGATTACACGACCATTGGCGGGCAGCCGATCCGCAAGTTTGTCACCGGCGCGCGGGCGGAAGCCGATTTTGCGGCGATCGGCGAGCGCGTCAAGACGGCGGCTTATTCGATTATTCAAAAGAAAGGCGCAACTTTCTACGGCATCGCCGCGTCTCTGACGCGACTGACCGCGGCAATCTTGAACGACGATCATGCGGCCTTTGCGATGTCGGTCCACCTCGACGGCGAGTATGGCCTGCACGACGTGTCGATTGGGGTGCCGGTGTTGCTTGGTGGCGACGGGCTCGCCCACATTATCCAACTCGAGCTCAACGCCGATGACCAAAAGCGCTTGGAGGCTTCAGCCAAGGTCTTGCAGGATAATCTCAAATCGGTGCTTTGATTCTTAAAGCAATTTTGGCTATGATAAAAAGGCGGCTAATGGCCGCCTTTTTGCATGCTGACATGGTAGTGTCGTTAAACACTCCGACTAATTGATTAAGGGAGTGTTGATGGTTTTGGATGAATCTGTTTCATTGCGTCAAAAACTGGCGATCGTCAGCTGTGGGTTGCTGTCGTTTACCGGGATCTTGGTGGAAACGTCGATGAACGTGACGTTTCCGACCTTGATCCAAGAAATGCACGTCACCCTCGACACCGTGCAATGGCTGGCGACCGCGTACTTATTGCTGGTGACGATTGTGATGAGTACCACGGCTTATGTGCTCAAACGTTTCGCGCCGAAGCGGGTGTTCTTATTTGCAATTTCAGTCTGCATGATTGGTGGGTTGATGTGCTTGCTGGCGCCAAACTTCTGGGTGTTGCTGGCTGGGCGTTTGTTGCAGGCGGTCGCGACCGGCATCAGCACACCATTGATGTACCAGCTGATCTTCGCGACGGTGCCGGCGCACAAGCTGGGGATCTACACCGGTTTTGCCAGCGTGATCGTCAGCCTTGCGCCGGCACTGGGGCCGACATACGGCGGCGTGCTCACGAGCCTGTGGTCTTGGCGGGCGATTTTTCTTGGCATCCTGCCGCTGATCGTGGTCGTCGCGCTACTCGGTGCTTGGGTGATCCAAGGCCAACCGCAAGGCGTCGGCCAGCGGCACTTCGATTATATTGGGGTGTTGCTACTGGCGGCGGTATTCACCAGCCTGCTATTCACCTTCAACGCCGCCGGCCGTCACGGCTGGTTGACGCTGAGCTTCGGCCTGTGGCTATTGGTCACGTTGTTGGTAGCAGGCTTGTTGGTGGCATATGCCAAACATAGCATGCGGCAGATATTCGATTATCATATCTTAGCTGACACGGTGTTGCGGTTGCGGTTGGTGAATTATTTTAGCCTTCAATTCATCAACATCGGCCTGTCGTTCGTGTTACCGCTGTTTGCCCAAACGGTCCTCGGGGCTTCCGCGTCTGTTGCTGGGCTGATGTTGCTTCCCGGCGCATTGATTGGCGCAGCAATTGCGCCGATCGCAGGCGGCGTTTACGATCGGCGCGGGCCGACACGGGTATTGACGTTTTCTGCGGTGATGGTTTGCTTGAGCATGGCGGTGTTTTGGCTCAGCGGCAGGGCCCTTTCTGTCGGCTTGATTGCTGTGTTGTTCGTCTGCCTGCGGTTGGGATTTAACTCGGGGTTTGGGACCGTGATCTCTGACGCTTCAACTCAGGTCCAAGGCCATCAAAAAGCCGACCAAAACGCGTTGTTTTCAATGATGCAACAATATGCCGGTTCAGTGGGGACTGCCATCATGTCTGCGGTGATCGCCAGTCGCGAATTGACGCAAACGGCTAAGACCGCCACCATGGCAGGGACGCGGTTTGATTTCTTGCTGCTGTTTGGGTTGGGGCTTGTCATCATGTTCACGGTTTACCGGGTTTGGCAATTACAGCGCAAATAAAAAAATCGGCCGCGGCCGATTTTTTTATTTAGAAGCCTTGTTTGATGTAACCGCCATCTGCGAGCTTCTTGCGCAACTGCAATACAGCGGTATAGGTCGCCAACAGATAAACGTTGTCTTCAGGCATGGCCTGAACGGCCGTGATGACATCGGCGAGATCTGGTTTTTGAATCAGGGTCTTCACACCGGCGACTTGCATCCGAAAGGCGATGTCTTTGTAGCGTTCACCACCGACAAGATAGCTGGTTGGTTTACCGCTTTGGACGAGTTCTTCAAAATCACCATCCCAGATCCAGCTGGTGTCAGTGCCATCGGCGTAGTTGGCGTTCAACAAGACGCCGAGGCCGAAGTGTTGCTCTTGACGACGGATCATCGCCAAGACCTCGTTGAGGCCGACGGGATTTTTGACCAAGATCAAAGTGACTTGTTTGCCGTCGAGGTCGATTTCTTCTTGGCGGCCGAAGACCTTTTCATCATAGGTGAAGGCTTGGCCGACTTGTTCCGGTGTGATGCCAAATTCGGCGCCGACACTGTAAGCGGCCAAGGCATTGTAGACGTTGTAGGTGCCACCGATGCCTAAGGTGTAATCATGGCCGTCGATCGCAAACGCTGAATCCCCAGGCGTCAAGGCACTCACTGCGGTGACAGCGTGTGCCAAGGCGGGACGCTTGAAGCCACAGTGCGGGCAAAAGAAGCTACCGAGGTTCGAGTAGGTGATGTCGTGGTAATGCAAAATGTGTTCGCATACCGGACACAACACGCCGTCGGTGTTAGGCGGGGCGACGCGATCGTCGCTGGCGTGTTCGCTCAAGGCGAAGCCGTAGTAGCGCCAAGGATTGGGTAGTTCACGTGACGAGAAGATCGGCGCGTCACCGTTGGCGATAATGGTCGCACTCGGATGCATGCGGATCCCGTTCAAGATCTTCTCATAGGTGGTGTAAAATTCACCGTAGCGATCCATCTGATCGCGGAAGATGTTGGTGAGCACGTAAGCCTTCGGGGTCAGATAACTGGATACCGGTGCGACGTTGGCTTCGTCGACTTCGAGCACGGCGAGGCGGCGCTTGCCATGCTTGCCATTGGCCAAAAAAGCGGTGATGATACCTTGCATCATGTTGGAGCCAGTGGGGTTGGTGAGAACCTCTTGGTATTGCTGACGCAACACTTTGGTGATTAAGTTGGTGGTCAGGGTTTTACCGTTGGTGCCGGTGACGATCACGACATCGTAATCTTGCCCCAACGCGCGCAAGACATCTGGATCGATGCGCGCGGCAAGCTTGCCTGGCAAAGAGCTGCCGCCTTTCATGAAGGTGTGTAGGAACCAATAACTGAAGCGGCCGACGACGATCGCCAGCCGCGATTTTAGCGGGATTGAATGGGCCAATGTGCTCTTCCTCTCAGGATTGATGCTTATATTCTACCATAAAAACCATCTGCGACAGCCCCCTGTCCAAGCGGCTGAAAATTTGCTAGACTAGTTAAGGTATATTTTCATTTTTTGATGAGAAAGAAGGCACATCTTTGGCGCAGCTATTCTTCCGCTACGGCGCGATGAACTCAGGCAAGTCCGTTGAGATCCTCAAAGTCGCACATAACTACGAGGAACAACATAAGCACGTAATCATTTTGACCTCCGCGCTCGATAACCGCGCTGGCGTTGGGATGGTGGCATCCCGCATCGGCATGGAACGCCCGGCGCATCCGATCACGCCGGAAACCAACGTGTTCGATTTGGTGCAGACGCTCGATCCCAAGGCGTATTGCGTCTTGATCGACGAAGCGCAGTTTTTGCAACAGCACCATGTGTTTGAATGCGCGCGGATCGTCGATGAGCTGAAGATCCCGGTGATGGCGTTCGGCTTGAAGAACGATTTTAAAAACGAACTCTTCGAAGGCTCGAAGTATCTGCTTTTATACGCAGATAAAATCGAAGAAATGAAGACGATCTGTTGGTTCTGCGCGAAAAAGGCGATTATGAACCTGCGTGTGTCTGATGATTTGCCCGTGTATGAAGGTTCACAGATCCAGATTGGCGGCAACGAAATGTATTATCCGGTGTGCCGGCATCACTACTACTATCCGCCAGAAGACCTCGCCCAGTATCGGCTGGCCGATTCCAACTAACGCAACTGCACAAACGGAGGAACTATGGATAAAATTTTTGAACAGCTAGACGGTCTTCTCGATCGTTATGAAGAATTACAAGAGCTGATGAGCGATCCGGAAGTGATTCAAGACACGAATCGCTATCTGAAACTCTCCAAAGAAGAAGGTAGCATGCGCGAAGTCGTCGCCGCCTACAACAAATACAAGCAAACCAAGTCCGACCTTGACGAATCCGAAGAGGTCTTGCGCGAATCCAAGGATTCCGAGTTGGAAGAGCTGGCCAAAGAAGAAATCGGCGAACTGCGCCCCCAACTTGATGACCTTGAAAGTCAGATCAAGCTGTTGATGCTACCAAAAGACCCCAACGATGATAAGAACATCATCATGGAGATCCGTGGGGCCGCAGGTGGCGATGAAGCGTCCTTGTTCGCCGGGGATCTACTCAACATGTACATGAAATACGCTGAGCGCCAAGGCTGGACCTTTGAAATCATCGACGAAAACCCAACAGAAGTCGGGGGCTACAAGGAAGTGGTCGTGATGATCACAGGCGATTCTGTTTATTCCAAGCTCAAATATGAGTCCGGCGCGCACCGTGTTCAGCGGGTGCCGGTAACTGAGTCTGCCGGGCGCGTGCATACCAGCACCGCTACCGTCGGCGTCATGCCCGAATATGACGAAGTCGACTTGAAACTCGATCCTAAAGATATCCGAACGGATGTCTACCGTTCTAGCGGTGCCGGTGGTCAGCACATCAACAAGACCAGTTCGGCGGTGCGGATGACCCATATCCCGACCGGCATCGTGGTCACGATGCAAGATCAGCGTTCTCAGCAACAAAACCGAGTGAAGGCCATGCAGATCTTGACCAGCCGGGTATACGATTATTATGAAAGCCAAAACGAATCTGAATACGCGGAAAAGCGCAAAACTGCCGTCGGTTCAGGGGATCGCTCCGAACGGATCCGGACTTACAACTACCCGCAAAACCGGGTGACCGACCACCGCATCGGGCTGACGCTCAACAAGTTGGACCGGATCATGAACGGTGAACTCGGCGACATCATTGATGCCTTGATCGTCCAAGACCAAGCCAGAAAGTTGGAGCAGATCGGTGACTAAGACTTATCAAGAGGCGCTCGCAGGAGCGTCTTCTTTGCTTATCAACGCAGGCATCGATCCCGACGCCGCACGGTTTGTCCTGGAGTATCGGGCACACTTTTCGCCTAGTCAGTTGCGCTTGCACGGCCGCGACGCCATGCCTGAAGCCTTGGTGCCGCAATTTGACCAAGACGTGCAGCGCTTGTTGCAAAACGAACCGCCGCAATACATCGTTGGCTTGGCGCCGTTTTTCGGCCGCGATTTCAAGGTGACGCCGGCCGTCTTGATCCCGCGGTTTGAAACCGAGGAGCTGGTCGCTTGGGCGGAGGCCGACAGCATGGACGCCAAGACACTGTTAGATGTCGGCTGTGGTTCCGGGGTGATCGGCTTGACGCTTGCGCGTAAGTTGCCGCAGTTGGCGGTGACGCTGGTTGATGTCTCGACAGACGCGCTGGCCGTCGCCAAAGCCAATGCCGATGCGCAAGGGCTGTCGGTGACGCTGTTACAAAGTGACCTGTTTGCCAGCCTCGAAGGCCAACGCTTCGAGCGGATCGTGGCCAATCTGCCATACATCAGCCACGATGAAGAAGCGGTGATGGATCGCTCGACGCTTGCTTACGAACCTAAGCTCGCCTTGTTTGCGGCACACCAGGGTCTGGCGCTGTTTGAACGTTTTTGTCAGCAACTGCCGCAACACGTGACACCAGGGGCAAGCGTGTATCTGGAGTTTGGCTATCACCAGCAGCCGGCGTTGGCGGCACTTTTTGCCTCGGTATTGCCGCAAGTCGACGTGCAGTTTCGCCAAGATATGGCAGGGCATCCGCGGATGGCAAAATTAACGTTTCCCGCCGCTGAGCCCGTAAAGCTTTTAGACAATTAACCACGCATGGCCGGCTGGATTTACTTCAAACTGGAGGAACCACCGGCGAAAGGACCATATATAATGGAAACAAAACGTTATCATCGCGAGACGATCAAAGAAGCCGCCGCGGCCATCCGCGCCGGGCAGCTGGTCGCTTTTCCAACCGAAACCGTTTATGGACTAGGAGCCGATGCGACCAATGAAGCCGCCGCCAAAAGCGTCTATACGACCAAGGGCCGACCGAGCGACAACCCGTTGATCGTGACGGTCGCCAACCGCGAGATGGTCTCTCGGTTTGCCACCATCACCCCGGTGGCGGCCAAGCTGATGGACCAATTCTGGCCGGGACCGTTGACGATCATCTTGACGATCCATCCTGGTGCGCTGTCAAAAACCGTCACTGGGGGCTTGGCGACCGCAGCGTTTCGGATGCCAGAAAACGCACTGACACGAGAGCTGATCGCAGAAGCCGGGGTTCCTATCGTCGGCCCGAGTGCCAATAAGTCTGGCAAGCCGAGTCCAACGACCGCTGCGCATGTGTTACACGATTTTGACGGGGAGATTGCCGGCGTCTTAGACGACGGGCCGACAACCGTTGGGGTGGAGTCGACGGTGATCGATTTGACCGTATCGCCCGCAGCGATCTTGCGTCCAGGGGCGATCGGGCCTGCAGAGCTGGAGCCGGTGATTGGAACCGTTGATTCCGAGATGCACCATGTCGGCGCCAACGAAACCCCGAAGGCACCAGGGATGAAGTACAAGCACTACGCGCCAGCCGCGCAGGTCGTGGTGGTCGATGACCCCAGCCAGTTTCCCGCGGCGTTGCGCTGGGCGGCAGCTAGTGGTCAGGTCTACGGCGTGTTAGCAGACGATGAGATCCTCACCGCGATCCGGACGGCGGTGCCGCGCTATTCGTTAGGGACGAACATTAAAACCGCGACCCATGCGTTATTTGCAGGGCTGCGATGGTTCGACTTACACCCGACAGTCACGCTGGTGCTGGCGCAGGCCTATCCGGTCACCGGCTTAGGAGCCGCTTACATGAACCGCTTATTAAAATCCGCTGGGAACGAACATTTTAACCCTGAAAATGTAAAATAGTTCTGGTATACTAAGGGTACTTTCAGAAAGGGGACTTTTCTTTTGGACTTTACCGATTACGATCCAGCAGTGTTCACTGCGATTCATGACGAGGAACTACGCCAACAGCACAACATCGAACTGATCGCTTCAGAAAACATCGTCAGCCCCGCTGTCCGAGCTGCCCAAGGCTCTGTGCTGACGAACAAGTACTCAGAAGGTTACCCTGGCCACCGTTATTATGGTGGCAATCAGTATATTGACGTGGTGGAGCAGCTTGCCATCGATCGCGCCAAGGAACTTTTTGGGGCTGAATACGCCAACGTGCAACCACATTCCGGCTCTGGTGCCAACATGGCGGTGTATCGTGCCTTCCTCGAAGACGGCGACAAGGTGCTGGCGATGGATCTGACCGACGGCGGTCATCTCACCCATGGTGCCGCGGTCAGTTTTTCTGGCCAGACGTATCATTTCTACCACTATGGTTTGAACCCAGACACTGGACGTTTGGATTACGACAAGATCGCAGCTTTGGCAGAAGAGATCCAGCCACGCATGATTGTTGCGGGTGCGTCGGCTTATAGCCGCGAGATCGATTTTTCGAAGTTCCGCGACATCGCAGATCACGTCGGTGCGTTTTTAATGGTCGATATGGCGCACATTGCCGGCCTGGTTGCCGGTGGGGTTCACATGAGTCCAGTGCCATACGCTGATGTGGTAACGACCACGACACACAAAACTCTGCGCGGGCCGCGCGGCGGGATGATCTTGGCCAAGGCGCAATACGGCAAGGCAATCAATTCCGCGGTGTTCCCAGGCATTCAAGGCGGTCCGCTCGATCACGTTATCGCCGCCAAGGCCGTGGCGTTAGGCGAGGCGTTGCGTCCAGAATTCAAGACGTACGCGCAACAGATCGTCAAAAACACCCAGGCCATGTGCGAAGGGTTCGCCGAAGACGACAAACTCAAGATGATCTCAGGCGGCAGTGACAACCACATGGTGCTTCTTGATGTTACAGGCTATGGCGTCACCGGCCGCGACGTTCAAGACTTGTTGGATACCGTCGACATCACCACCAACAAAAACCAGGTCCCAGGCGAGCAAAACGGGCCGTTCAAAACTTCTGGGGTCCGCATCGGTAGCGCTGCGATCACCACGCGTGGGTTTAACGAAGCAGAATGTAAGCAGGTCGCGGAATTGATCAGCCGCGCGATCGCCAATCGTGAAGCCCCAGCAAAACTTGCAGAAATTAAGCAATCTGTCCTTGCGTTGACTGCCCTTCATCCTTTATCATAGATAAGGTTTTGCGCAACTGCGCTTAAATTAGAAGGAGGACCTTTTGCATGGGCAAATTTACGGTTTTGAACCACCCATTGATTCAACACAAATTGACCTTGATCCGGGACAAGAACGCCGGGACGAAGGAGTTCCGTCAGATCGCCAACGAAATCGCTGAGCTGATGGTCTACGAGATCACGCGCGACTTGCCACTGGAAGATGTTGAGATCGAGACCCCGATGGGAAAGACGGTTCAAAAAGAGCTTGCTGGTAAGAAGCTGGCTGTTGTGCCGATTTTACGTGCCGGACTCGGCATGGTCGATGGTGTGTTGGAATTGATCCCAGCAGCTAAGGTCGGCCATATCGGTATGTATCGTGACGAAAAGACTCTGAAGCCACACGAATATTTCGTCAAGATGCCAACGGACATCGATCAACGTGACTTGATCATCGTGGATCCAATGCTTGCTACCGGCGGTTCGGCCAACATGGCGATTGAAGCGCTGAAGAAGCGCGGCGCACAGTCCATGCGTCTGGTCGTCTTGGTCGCGGCTCCTGAAGGCGTCCGAGCAGTCCAAGAAGCACATCCTGATGTCGATATCTACGCGGCATCGTTGGATGACCACCTGAACGAAGACGGCTACATCGTGCCTGGCTTAGGCGATGCCGGTGACCGTTTGTTTGGAACGAAGTAAGAAACCACTAGAACAACCAAAGCGTGCCGCTTGCGGCGCGCTTTTTTGATGGCGATGATTGTGGGGGCCATGACACAGCTGATCCTGGCGCGAGTGACCGATTAGCGGCATTGTGAGTAACAAATTCACAGATTGCTGTCACAGATTGACGGGTCATAAAGATACAGGTGAAAATTTTTGACGATTTTCACGTCCAAATTGGAATGAAAGCGAAATTATTGACAAGTGTTCATTCATCGTGGCCAAAATATTGCCGCAACGGCGCCGGTCGGCGCTGTTGCGGCGGCAGTTTGAGATTCAAACAGCGTTTGCTCCTCACGTTTTCGGATGAAAATCAAGCTGAAATTGCCTGATTGTCATGGGCAAAAATGTGCCATGAGGCTTTGTCTTTTGCGACGTTTGGTGATAGAGTAATGTAGTGTTTTGAAGGATAAGTATCCGGACATTCCGCGATTTTAGAAACAATAGACATGCGAGCTTGCCAATGTTGGTTGACGACCCACAATGAGCTATTGCTTCGGTTAAGGAGGTGAATTCTGTGAACGAAAGTTATCCCTATGTCAAACTGTTTGGGTTAACGTTTAATCTGACGAATGATCTGGCGGTCCTGATCACCTGTGCGATCACGTTCTTCTTGCTATTTTGGTTAGCACGGAAACCGCAAATGCGGCCGAGCGGTAAGCAAAACGTCATCGAATGGATCATTGATTTTACGAACGGGATCGTTCGTCAGTCGATGCCTGGTCGCGAAGGCAGCCGTTTTGGGTTGTTCGCGTTCGTGCTCTTCGTGTTTATCCTTATTAACAACGAAATCGGCTTGGCGTTCCAAGTTGAGCTTGGTGGCAAGACGTGGTTCCGCTCGCCAACTGCCGATCCAGTTGTGACGATGACGTTAGCCCTCATGGTGCTGGTTATCTCACATTTCTTCGGGGTTGCGATCAAGGGCTTCAAAGGGTATCTGAAGGGTTATGTCTCTCCAGTGTCATTCTTGTTGCCGATCAATATCATCGAAGAGTTCACGAACTTCGTGACGTTGTCCATGCGTCTTTATGGGAACATTTTCGCCGGTGAAGTGTTAGTTTTACTGATCCGTCAGTTTGCGTTCTCAGGACTAGGTGGGCCAACCAGCTTCATTGCTGGATTTTTGCTCGAAATTGTTTGGCAAGGGTTCTCAGTATTCATTGGGGCTATCCAAACGTACATTTTTGTCACCCTTGCAATGGTTTATACCTCAGACAAGGTAGTTTCTGAATAATAGGAGGAAGAGAATATGCAATACATCGCCGCAGCTATCGCAGCCGGCCTTGCCGCCCTTGGTGCTGGCTATGGTAACGGTCAAGTTATCGGTAAAACCCTTGAAGGGATGGCTCGTCAGCCAGAATTATCTGGTCAATTACGTGGGACTATGTTCCTTGGTGTCGGCTTGATCGAAGCCGTGCCAATCATCTCGATCGTTATCGCCTTCATGTTGATGGGCAAGTAAGACACAATTGGCAGGCATGTTTGGTTGCAATGAGATCAACATACTTGTTTCGACTCAGAAGGGAGTGGCAAAATCATGGCTTCATTAGGTGATATGCTGTTCGTCCTCGTAGCCTTCATTGTCTTACTACTGTTAGTATCGAAGTTTGCATGGGGCCCTGTCACGAAGATGATGGGTGAACGTGCCGGTAAGATCAACAATGATTTAGACTATGCGGAAAACGCACGCACTGAAGCACAAGCGCTGGCTGAAAAGCGCAAAGCCGAACTCAAAAACTCCCAAGCCGATGCCGTCAAGATCGTCTCTCAGGCGAAGGAAAACGGCGAAAAGCAACGACAACAATTAGTGGACGCAGCCCATACTGAAGTTGCGACCCTGAAGACGAATGCACAACAAGACATCGAGCAGCAAAGAGCCGATGCTTTGAACAGTGCAAAAGATGACGTTGCTGAACTCTCGTTGGCTATTGCCAGCAAGATCATCGGCAAGGAACTAGACGCGACCGACCAGCAGGCGCTGATCGATAGCTACATCAAAGGGTTAGGTGATGCCAATGGCACTCACTAATGCCGTCGTAGCGCCGCGTTACGCGCGTGCGTTGTTTGAAGCGGCTCAGGAAACTGATCAGCTTGAAGCAGTACACGCTGAGCTCGACGCACTGCGTGAAATTTTCACGCAAAACGCAAACCTGTTAGCGACATTGACTTCGGTCGATGTCGCTTTAGACAACAAGCAAGCGTTGCTTGACACCTTGAAAAAAGATGCCAGCGAACTTGTCGCGAACTTAGTGCAAGTAAGTTTTGAATACGGCCGGATCGCGGCTATGCCTGCGATCATCGCCGATTTTGATCGACGTTACGTTGATTCGATCGGTCAGCTCGATGCGACGGTCACCACCGCCGTGCCGCTGTCTGATGCGCAACAAGCGGCTTTGAGCCAAGCGATTGCGCAACGTTTTGGCGCCAACAGTGTGCAGTTGAACCCCACGGTCGACCCTAGTGTCATCGGTGGCGTGAAGATTCGCACGCGCGCGGCTGTCATTGACGGGACCGTGAAGACGCGGCTGAGCAAGCTCCGCGCACAATTGCTCGCAAAGTAGTAACACATTTGAGAACCCACGAATCTGTGGGGGTATAAAGAGGTGAACCGGATGAGCATCAAGACTGAGGAAATCAGTTCTCTGATCAAAAAACAACTTGAAAATTATCAAGATGACCTCGATGTTGAAGAAGTCGGCACCGTCACTTATGTCGGTGATGGGATCGCCCGTGCGACCGGCCTTGAAAACGCGATGGCCAGTGAATTACTGCAATTTAGCAACGGCTCATACGGGATGGCCCAAAACCTCGAAAGTAATGATGTTGGTATCATTATTCTCGGGAATTTCGATGACATCCATGAAGGCGACCAGGTCAAGCGTACCGGCCGGATCATGGAAGTCCCTGTTGGCGAAGCGATGATCGGTCGTGTCGTTAACTCGTTGGGTCAACCGGTCGATGGGAATGGTCCGATCAAGACTGATAAGACCCGTCCTATCGAAGTTAAGGCGCCAGGCGTTATGCAGCGTCAGTCCGTTACCGAACCATTGCAGACTGGCTTGAAGGCGATCGATGCCTTAGTCCCGATCGGCCGTGGTCAGCGTGAGTTGATCATTGGGGATCGTAAGACTGGGAAAACATCGATTGCGATCGATACCATCATCAACCAGAAGGATCAAGACATGATCTGTGTCTATGTTGCCATTGGGCAAAAAGACTCGACTGTCCGGACCCAGGTTGAAACCCTGAAGAAATATGGCGCGATGGATTACACCATCGTTTTGACTGCTGGTCCTTCTGAACCTGCACCAATGCTGTATATCGCACCTTATGCCGGCGCGGCAATGGGTGAAGAGTTCATGTACAACGGCAAGCACGTCTTGATCGTCTATGATGATCTGACCAAGCAAGCGACCGCTTATCGTGAATTATCACTGCTGCTGCGGCGTGCACCAGGTCGTGAAGCTTACCCTGGGGATATTTTCTACACGCACTCCCGTTTGTTGGAGCGTGCCGCGAAGTTATCCGACGAGTTAGGCGGCGGTTCGATGACCGCGTTGCCGATCATCGAAACGCAGGCTGGGGATATCTCGGCTTACATTCCGACTAACGTTATCTCCATCACTGATGGCCAGATCTTCTTACAAAGTGATCTGTTCTATTCTGGCACACGGCCGGCGATCGATTCTGGGTTGTCAGTTTCTCGTGTCGGTGGTGATGCGCAGATCAAGGCGATGAAGAAGGTTGCCGGGACCTTACGTTTGGACCTTGCGTCCTTCCGTGAACTCGAAGCCTTCAGTCAGTTCGGTTCTGATTTGGATGAATCGACGCAGGCACAGTTGAACCGTGGTCGCCGGACTGTTGAAGTCCTCAAGCAACCCGTTCACAAGCCAATGCCTGTGCAATATCAGGTCGCTTCCTTGTTCGCATTGACCCATGGCTATCTTGATAGCGTGGCGATCGATGATATCGCGGACTTTGAAGCTGGTTTGAACGATTACCTGGATTCCAATGATCCAGACGATTTGAATGTCATTAAGACCACCGGCAAACTGCCAGAAGGCGATACGTTCGAAAACGCCGTCAAGGCTTTTGCCGCCGGGTTCACTGCCAGCACCGACGATAAGTAGGGAGGTGCCGCATGGCTGAATCATTAATGGACATCAAGCGCCAGATCGCTTCCACGAAAAAGACTGGGCAGATCACTCAAGCCATGCAAATGGTTTCTGCGGCCAAGCTCTCTCAAATCGAGAAGCGTGCTGGCAACTATCAAGTGTACGCAACGAAGATCCGTGAGATCGTGACACATCTGGCTGCCGCTCAGCTGTTAAAAGCCAGCGCGGCCGGTAATAAGGAAGGCGATCAAGGTTTTAAGATTGCCAGCCTGTTGCAACAGCGTCCGGTCAAGAAAACCGGCTATCTCGTGATCACTAGTGATCGCGGGTTAGTTGGGGGCTATAACTCCACGATCTTAAAAGCGATGATGCAAATGATCCACGACGACCATAAGTCGCCTGACGATTATTGCATCCTCGCCGTTGGCGGCACCGGCGCAGACTTTTTCAAGGCGCGAGGCATGGATCTCGCGTTTGAATACCGCGGCGTTTCCGATATTCCGACCTTCAATGAAGTCCGGGAAATCGTGAAAACTGCAGTGACGATGTTTGACTCTGGTGTGTTCGACGAACTCTATGTTTGCTATAACCACCACGTCAACTCGCTGACCTCTGCGTTCCGCGCTGAGAAAATGTTACCGATCAGCGACTTAGATGTTGCTGAAGTCGCTGATCAGCATATCGATTACCTCACTGAACCTGATCCGGAAGCTGTGTTAGATGCCATTTTGCCTCAATACGCAGAAAGTCTGATCTTCGGTTCGATCATGGACGCTAAAACCGCTGAACATGCGGCTTCGACGACAGCCATGAAGACGGCGACCGATAACGCCAACGATTTGATTTCACGAATGTCAGTCACATATAACCGTGCCCGTCAGGCCGCGATTACCACTGAGATCACTGAAATCGTCGGTGGGGCGAATGCGCTGGAATAACCGCATGTACATGATAATTAATTTCAACAGGGAGGACGATTTCATTGAGTAACACTACTGGTAAAATCGTGCAAGTGATCGGCCCTGTTGTCGACGTTGAATTTCCTATGAACGGCGAAATCCCTGGGATCAACAACGCCTTAACTTTACAAAGAAATGATGGCAAGAAACTTGTGCTTGAAGTTGCTTTGCAGTTGGGTGACGGGGTATTACGGACTGTTGCGATGGACTCTACTGATGGGTTGCAACGTGGGATGGTAGTTACCGATACTGGTGGCCCTATCTCCGTGCCTGTTGGTAAAGACACGCTCGGCCGCGTCTTCAATGTTTTAGGTGATACGATCGATAACGGCCCAGAATTTGATGCCGATCACCGACGCGATCCCATTCACAGACAAGCACCGGCTTTCGAAGACCTCAGCACATCTAGCGAGATCCTCGAAACCGGGATCAAAGTTATCGACTTGCTTGAACCTTACCTTCGTGGGGGGAAAGTTGGGTTGTTCGGTGGTGCCGGTGTCGGCAAAACCGTTTTGATCCAGGAATTGATCCATAACATCGCTGAAGAACACGGCGGCATTTCGGTCTTCACCGGTGTCGGCGAACGTACCCGTGAAGGGAACGACTTGTATTTTGAAATGCAAGGTTCAGGCGTTCTGAAGAACACTGCCATGGTGTTTGGTCAGATGAACGAGCCGCCTGGTGCACGTATGCGTGTGGCGCTGACCGGGTTGACGATCGCGGAATACTTCCGTGACGTCGAAGGTCAAGATGTGCTGTTGTTCATTGACAACATCTTCCGCTTCACGCAGGCCGGTTCTGAAGTTTCTGCGCTGCTCGGCCGGATCCCGTCAGCCGTTGGTTATCAGCCAACACTGGCTACCGAAATGGGTCAGTTGCAGGAACGGATCACATCGACCAAGAAGGGCTCTGTCACATCTATTCAGGCGATCTATGTGCCTGCCGATGACTACACTGACCCAGCGCCTGCCACCACTTTCGCGCATTTGGATGCCACGACTAACTTGGAGCGTCGCTTGACGCAACAAGGGATCTATCCGGCGGTTGATCCGCTGGAATCCACATCTAGCGCTTTGTCACCTGACATTGTCGGTGATGAGCACTATCATGTCGCGACCCAAGTTCAACAGGTTCTGCAACGCTATAAGGAACTGCAAGACATCATCTCTATCTTAGGGATGGATGAATTGTCTGACGACGAAAAGATCATCGTTGCGCGTGCGCGCCGGATCCAGAACTTCTTGTCGCAATCCTTCTACGTTGCCGAGCGCTTCACTGGCTTGCCAGGGAAGTACGTGCCAGTTGAAGAAACGGTCAAAGGCTTCAAAGCGATCCTTGACGGTGAATTTGACGACTATCCAGAAGAAGCTTTCCGTCTGGTCGGCAACATTGACGATGTCAAAGAAAAGGCGAAGAAGTTGGGCTATGATCCAGATGCAAACGCATCTTCTGACTTGCAAGCCGCTGCAAACTAAGGAGGTAAGGCATTATGGCTGAACTTTCCAACGTTTTGACAGTGAACGTCGTGACGCCTGACGGGGCTTGCTACAGTCACCATGCTGACATGGTAGTCGTGAGAACGACTGCTGGTGAGTTGGGGCTGATGGCAAACCATGAACCGATCGTCGCGCCTTTGCAGATCAGTGAAGTCCGGGTCAAGCGGACAGACAGTCCCGGTCACGAAGACGTGATCGCGGTCAATGGCGGTTTCATGGAAATGAGTAACAATACGGTTTCCATCGTGGCCGACGCTGCTGAACGTGAACGTGACATCGATTTGTCACGGGCCCAGGCCGCGCGTGAACGTGCGCAAAAGCGTATCGAACAAGCGCAGTCGAACAACGATCCTGATGAACTGCAGCGGGCCCAAGTGGCTTTGCGTCGCGCCATCAACCGGATCCACGCTAAGACTGGTCAATAACTGAATTAATGTCCCGGGAAATATTCCGGTTCAATAAAAACGCTGGAGGTCCGCATGTCGGATCTTCAGTGTTTTTTGGGCTCTGCGTCAACTGGTGTTGAAGAATAAATTTATCTTTTAGGAAAGTCTCCATGATAGGAGGCTTTTTGTTATTTTAGGCAGTTAATTGGTAGATGCGATTGAAGAAATTGGTTTGATTGCGAAAGCCGAAACATGAACGCTTCAGGGATTTGATCAAACGGTTGGTGCCTTCAATAGGCCCATTTGATCTTGGGCTTGCCGTTGCGGCTAACACACCACTACGGTTCTTTCTCAGGGTCTCAATAGTGGTATCCATCGTTGTCCCTGCGGGTTGATAAGTATCGATGAGACGCCAGACTGCCCGCGTGTCATGATTCATCAACGCGTCGTGTACCGAGATATAC
>NZ_BAAIHN010000032.1:0-32984 GCF_054784775.1 Lacticaseibacillus boliensis | reverse complement strand
TTTCGCAATCAAACCAATTTCTTCAATCGCATCTACCAATTAACTGCCTAAAATAACAAAAAGCCTCCTATCATGGAGACTTTCCTAAAAGATAAATTTATTCTTCAACACCAGTTGACGCAGAGCCTAAAAAAAGGCTCCTCATCTCTGAGAAACCTTCAAAGGATAGGCATTATCCTTCAACACAATTTGACAAACTTCTGTTTAAACACATCGTGATGACACGGTATTTTTTTACAAGTTGCCGGCGACATACGCGCCAAACGCGTGGGTGCCCAAGACGTCAGCGTCTGCGCTCGTGGCAAAATCAGCCGTCACGTGCTGTTCAACGATGGCTTTGGCAACCCCGGCACGAATGAGGTCTGCAGCCTCACCCCAGCCGATGTAATCAAACATCATCGCCCCGCTCAAGATAATCGAGGTCGGGTTGAGCTTGTCTTGCCCAGCAAACTGTGGTGCGGTGCCGTGGGTCGCTTCAAAAACCGCCCGGCCGCTTTCGTAGTTGATGTTGGCCCCAGGCGCGATCCCGATGCCGCCGACTTGGGCGGCAAGTGCGTCAGAGAGGTAATCCCCGTTGAGGTTCATGGTCGCCACCACGTCGAAGTGTTCTGGGTGCAACAGCGCCTGCTGGAAAAAGTTGTCGCAGATGATGTCGTTGACGATCACCTTGCCTTCCGCTTCAGCGTTGGCCAAGGCGGTATCCGCGACATCCTTGCCGGCGTCTTTTTGGATCACGGCGTATTGGTTCATCGTGAAGGTCTGATCTGCGAAGTTGGTTTCCGCTTCCGCGTAGCCCCACTTCTTGAAGCCGCCTTCGGTTTTCTTCATGATGTTGCCTTTGTGCACCAGGGTCACGCGCTTTTTGCCATGGGTGATGGCGTGGGCGATCGCGGCGTGCACGAGGCGGGCGCTCCCTTCTTGGGAAACCGGCTTGATTGCAAAAGCCGCGGTGTCTGGGAAGCGCACCTTGCCGGCTTGGCCTTGTTCCTTCAACAGCGCCATCCACGCCTTGGCTTCCGGCGTGCCGGCGTCGGCTTCGATGCCGGCGTAGATGTCTTCGGTGTTCTCACGGAAAACGTCAATGTCTACCCGTTCAGGATGCACGACCGGCGCCGGGGTGCCCGCAAAATATTGCACCGGCCGGAAGCACGCATAAAGGTCCAACGTCTGCCGAAGCGTGACGTTGATCGAACGGTGCCCGACCCCAACCGGTGTGGTCAGCGGACCTTTGATTGCCACCAGATGGCTCTTCAGCACATCCAGCGTCTTTTCAGGCAACCACTCACCGGTATCCGCAAACGCCGTCTCCCCGGCCGCCAGTGGCAACCAGTCGACTTGACGCGCGCCGCCATAGGCTTTGCGCACAGCAGCGTCAAACACCAGCCGCGCGGCCGCCCAGATCTCCGGGCCGATGCCGTCGCCTTGAATGTATGGAATCTGCGGCTGATCAGGGGTTTTCAACCCGCTATCAGTCATCGTAATAGGTGTACTCACTGATTGCCTCCTGTAAAATCCAATTAATTTTTAGCTGCAGACTTCTTTACCGTCTCGGTCTGCTTTTTTTCTGACTGCGCTTTGACATGGCGATCGGTCGGGCCAACGTATTCGCTGGCCGGCCGGATCAAAACCGCTTCGTCGCGCTGTTCCATGATGTGCGCTAGCCAGCCGGCAGTGCGGCAGGCAGCAAACATCACCGTGAACGTCGACTGATCGAGTCCCAGGCTGTGGTAAACCACCGCGGTGTAGTAATCGACATTAGGATGCAGGCCGAGTTTTTCCAGCATGTAATCTGCCAACTGTTGTTCGATCTCGTAGTACACCTGGTTGTTGGTTTCGGCAGCACTTTCCTCGGCGATGCCGCGCAAGATCTTCGCTCGGGGGTCGCCGTCTTTATAAACGCGGTGGCCGAAGCCCATGATCTTCTCGTGGTTGGCGATTTTGTTGTCGATATACCGCTTCGGCGAGATGCCGGTGTGGCGGATCTCTTGCAACATGTTGAAGACCTGTTCATTGGCGCCGCCGTGCAACGGACCTTTCAAGGCACAAACTGCGGCGGTCAAACATGAATAAAAGTCAGCGTTAGTCGAAGCCACCACCCTAGCGGTGAAGGTCGAGGCGTTCAGCTCGTGGTCGGCGTGTAACACCATGACAGTGTTGAACAGGCGCACTTGCGTCTTGCTCGGACGCCGACCCATGAAGAGGTACATGAAGTTTTCGACGACACCCCATTCAGGATTCGCCTGCATCTGTGGTTGGGAATCGCGCAGACGAATGATGGCGGCGATGGCCGTCAACATTTTGCCTAAGATCTGCCGCGGTTCGTCGAGCTTACCGCCGTTGTTGGTGGTCCCAAGTAGCGACACCATCGTCCGCAAGATACTCATCGGGTGCTGGGGTTCCAGCGCGACGTATTCCATCAAGCGGATGGTTTCATCCGGCAGGTGCATCGCCGACACGAGGTCGGTTTGCATCTCTTTCAACTGAGCCGCTGTCGGCAACGACTTGTGCCACAGCAGGTACACCACGGCTTCGTACGGCAAGTCTTTCAATTCTTCAATGGGATAGCCCGCAAAGGTCAGCTTCGAATCTTTGGTCGAGCTGATCTTGGTTTCAGTAATGACTACCCCTGCTAATCCTTTAGGTACGTCCATTGAGTAACCTCCTATGGTTGGTTTCTATATCAATCGGCCAACGCGGTCGTCACCATCTGGGGCATGATCCCACCGGCTTGGTAATAATCAAAATCTGCCGGGGTATCAAACCGCACGATCGTGTCAAACTTGGTGACCTTGCCGTCTTCTGCGGTGGCGGTGACATGTGCCACATGGTTGTCTAAATTAATTTCAAACGTTTCTTTGCCGGTCAAGCCGAGCGTTTCGGCAGTTTGGCCAGGTTGGTACTGCAACGGGATCACACCCATCATCGCCAAGTTGGCGCGGTGGATCCGCTCGAAGGATTCTGCGATGATTGCCTTGACGCCCAAGAGCTTCACGCCTTTGGCCGCCCAGTCCCGCGAAGAACCCATGCCGTAATCTTTCCCTGCCAAAATCACCAGCGGGGTGTCGGTTTTGGCATATTCTTGTGCGGCATCGTAGATCGTCGTCTCCGTGCCGTCTGGCAAGGTGGTGTAGCCGCCAGTTGTGCCTGGAGCCAGTTGGTTTTGCAAGCGAATGTTAGCCAGCGTCCCGCGCACCATGACTTCGTGGTTCCCACGACGAGAGCCGTAAGAGTTGAAGTCTTTCGGCTCAACGCCGTGCGCCCGCAGGTACTTGCCTGCCGGCGAGTCGCGGCCGATGAAGCTGGCCGGGCTGATATGATCGGTCGTCACAGAGTCGCCAAGTTTTGCCAGCGCGCGCACGCCAGAAAGCGTCTGTGGGGCCTTCCCATCGGCGCTGACAAAAGGTGCGGCGGCGATGTAAGTCGACGCCGGATCCCAGTCATACGTCGTGCCGGTGGCAGTCGGGAGCGCATCCCAGTTGGCGTTTTGGTGATACAAGGTCTTGTAGTTAGCGGCAAACTGTTCTGGATGCAGGTATTGGGCGTTCAGATCCGCGATCTGCTGGTCGCTCGGCCAGAGATCCTTGAGGTAAACCGGAGTGCCGTCTTTGGCGATGCCCACCGGTTCGCTGTCTAAGTCGATATCCATCGTGCCGGCAAGCGCGTAGATCACGACCAACGGCGGCGAGGCCAGGTAGGTGTCAGTGATCTTCGGGTTGACCCGGCCGGTGAAGTTCCGGTTGGCGGATTCGACCGCGGCCAGCGGATACGGCTCTGCTTCAACGCGCGCCTGCAGCTCGGGCTTTAGTTGGCCGGAGTTGCCGATGCAGGTCATGCAACCGTAGCCGGTGAGGTTGAAGCCCAGCGCATCGAGGCTCTTTTGCAAGCCGGCGGCGGTTAGGTAGTCCGACACGACCCGCGACCCTGGCGAGAAGCTGGTCTTCACGTATGCCGGGCAGGACAGGCCGTATTCAACGGCTTTTTTGGCGATCAAGCCGGCGGCAAAAAGCACCTGCGGGTTGGACGTGTTCGTGCAACTGGTGATAGCGGCCAGACCCAGTGCGCCTGGGCGCAGGTCAAAATGCTCGCCTTCTAGGTCAACGGGATAAGCCGGCATGTCGCGGCGGTCGTCAAACTGCTTCGGCATGTCTGCCAAATAAACCAGGTCTTGCGGCCGGGTCGGGCCAGCAACACTCGGGCGAACCGAGCTGAGATCGAGATCGACGTTTTCGCTGTAATGGCGGATGTCGTCGTCGACTGGACGGTAGGCCAAGTGGTTGGCGTTGGCGTAGTCTTGAACCAGCGCGATCTGTTCTTCTGAACGCGCCGTCAAGCGCAGGTAATCGATCGTCTGGTTGTCGATTGGGAAGTACCCGCAGGTCGCGCCGTATTCAGGTGCCATGTTCCCGATCGTCGCGCGATAAGCCAGCGGCAGGCTCGACAGCCCGACGCCGTAGAACTCAACGAACTTGCCGACGACGCCGTGCTCACGCAACAAGTGCGTCAGCGTTAAGGTCAAGTCGGTAGCGGTAACGCCTGGTTGCAGGCGCCCTGTCAGGCGGACCCCGACGACTTTAGGTGTTGGCATGAGCGTTGCTTCGCCAAGCATATTGGCTTCGGCTTCGATGCCGCCGACACCCCAGCCGAGCACGCCCAGGCCGTTGATCATGGTCGTGTGCGAATCGGTCCCGACCAGCGTGTCTGGGAAGGCCTCGCCGTCTTTGACCATCACGACCTTGGCCAGCCGCTCGAGGTTGACCTGGTGAATGATCCCGGTGTCAGGCGGAACGACCTGCAAGTTATCAAAACTTTGTTGGGCCCACTTCAAAAAAGTGTAGCGTTCTTGATTGCGTTCGAATTCTTTTTTGACATTATAGGCGAAGGCCTCGTCGTTGCCCGCTTTATCGACTTGGACACTGTGGTCGATCACCAGATCGACCGGCACTTTCGGATTGATGCTGGCGCCGTCGCCGCCTTGGGCAACCACGTCATCGCGCATTGCGGCAAGATCAACGATCGCCGGCACACCAGTGAAGTCTTGCAAGATCACTCGTTCAGGCTGATACGCCACGTCTTGGTCGTGGGCATGATCCCAATCGAGTAAAGCCTTCAGTTCTTCTCCCTGCGCTTGGCCATGATTCGCCCGCCGCAACGCCGCTTCCAGCAGGATACGGATCGTGTAAGGTAAGGTGTCGACCTGCGCCTGGTGGTCTGCTAAGAATGCGTCAATATCCGCATATTGGTACGTCTTGTCACCACTTTGGAACGTGTTTATGTAAGTCTGTGCCATCCGTTATCCCATCCTTTACACTTCCGGCGAACATATTCTAATCTTCGCCTAAGAATATCATACAACTTTAATATTACCGCGCTTATCTGACACGTCAAGTAAAGCGGTCAAGATAACTGACATGATTTTTTGTTAATTTCAGATGAGAGCGCGTCTTGTTGCGTTTGCCAAAGAAACGAACAATATGAATTGTCCCCTACTGTCGCGGTTGAAACAAATGGCCCTGTATCAAGACCCCGCTTTTTGGGGGAAGACACAGAGCCACATCGCTTACAACACACTGCAGTTAATCGAACAGGCTGTCAGGAATGAAGAGGTCGCCCAAGGTCGCGGCCATGATCGCCTTGATGGCATGCATCCGGTTTTCAGCCTCATCAAACACAACCGACTGCGGTGAATTGAAGACGTCATCGGTGATCTCGAGCGCATCCATGTTGAATTGCTCACCGAGCTGCTTGCCGACCGTGGTTTCATGGTCGTGATAAGCCGGCAGGCAGTGCATAATGATCGTGTCATCCTTGCCGGTAGCGGCAACGAGCTGGGCGTTGATCTGATAAGGCCGCAGCGAATTGATCCGTTCGGCCACATCGATCTCTTCACCCATCGAGATCCAAACGTCGGTATACAAAGCGTCCGCGCCGTTGGCGGCGACTTTGGCATCTTCGGTCAACAGCACCTGGCTACCGGCTTTGGCCGCGTAGTCTTTGGCCATGGCGATGATGTTTTCCGCCGGCCACAACGACTTCGGGGCACCGATGTGAATGTTGACGCCAAGCATTGCAGCAGTGACCAAGAGCGAGTTACCCATGTTGGAGCGTCCGTCGCCCAGATATGTCAGCGTCAGGCCCTTAAGATGCCCGAAGTGTTCCTTCAGGGTCAAAAAGTCTGCGATCATCTGGGTCGGATGCCATTCGTCGGTCAGCCCGTTCCAGACCGGGACCCCGGAATACTTGGCGAGGTCTTCCACCGTTTGTTGCGCAAAGCCCCGGTATTCGATGCCGTCAAACATGCGGCCGAGAACCTTGGCGGTGTCAGCGGTGCTTTCCTTTTTGCCAAACTGGATGTCGTTTTTGCCCAGGAACTCCGGATGCGCGCCTAAGTCGATCGACGCGACGGTGAATGCTGAGCGCGTCCGCGTGGAGGTCTTTTCAAACAGCAGCGCGATGTTTTTGCCTTGCAGATAAGGATGCGGAATATGCGCGTGCTTGAGCATCTTGAGATGCGCGGCAAAATCAACGAGATAGTTCAGTTCTTTTGGCGTGTAGTCGATTTCTTTCAGCCATGACCGATTTTGAAAATGATTCATCATTTTGCCTCCTTCAACACAGCTTGGATCAGCGCCAAGCCCTTCTGCAGATCCGCTTCGCTCATCACCAACGGCGGCAACAAGCGCAAGGTGTTGTGCTTGGCCGACAGCGTCAGCATGCCCGCTTCTTGGAGCTTGCCGATCACTTTTTCGACATCGATGCTTTCGTCGAGATGGATCCCGATCATCAAGCCCATGCCGGAGATCCCAGTGACGGCATTCAACGGCGCGACCGCGTCGTCTAAGGTCGTCCACACCGCGTTAGCCTTGGCCTTGACCCCGTCGAGAAAATCAGGCGTCAGCTTAGTCAATACCATCTTGGCCGCAGACAACGCCAGCTTGTTGCCGCCAAACGTCGTCCCGTGGCTGCCCGGGGTGAAGGCAAACCCGAGCTTCTTCTTCCCAATCATCGCCCCGATCGGCAAACCAGACCCCAGCGCCTTGGCCATGGTCACGATGTCAGGATCCAGACCGAATGCTTCGAAAGCAAACTTGTAGCCGGTGCGACCGATGCCCGATTGGACTTCATCGATGATCAACAGCGTGTCAGTTGCTTGACACTTGGCCTGTACGGATTGCAACCACGCCTTGTCACCGACGACCACGCCACCTTCGCCTTGGATGACTTCGAGGATGACCGCGGCCAGATCCGTGTCGATTTTGGCTAGCGCTTCGGGATCGTTGTAATCTGCAAAAATCACATCCGGCACCAGCGGCGCAAAGCCTGCTTGGATGCTCGGGTTGCCGGTCAAGGACATTGCCCCGTATGTGCGGCCGTGGAAGCCATTGTTGAAGGCCAGCACGCGGGTCTTGCCGGTCGCCTTGCGCGCCAGCTTGAACGCGGCTTCGTTGGCTTCGGTCCCGGAGTTGCAGAAAAACGCCAGCTTGTCGTTGCCGGCGAGCATCCCCCCGACCGTTTCTTGGAGCTGAGATTCATAGAGGTTGCTGGTGTGCCAAACAGCGCTCAGCTGATTCTCCACAGCCCCGGTAATTTCCGGATCGCCGTACCCGAAACTGCACACCCCGATGCCCGAGGTGAAGTCCAGATACTCTTTGCCGTGATTGTCGACAAGGTGCCAGTCATGGCCAGATACCAAGTCGAATGGATACCGTGCATATGTATTAAAAAGATTGCTCATGTTGTTTCCTCCTGAAATCTCGTTCACTAATCGGGTTGAGGCGCGATGCCGCAATGTGGCAGTGTTGTGATGTTGTCAGCTTTAACGGTACGCCTTTGGCTTAGGTGGGACAACGGCATTGTGTCTAAGACAGCCCGGTCTCGTGCGGCGAACGCACGCGTCCAGGCTGTCTTAGCAACATGCCTAATGGTTTGGGTTTAGCGTCGAGTCACGGGTTATTACTCGGGGTAAAGAACGCCTCCAGCACTGACCCTAGGCTACCCGACCTGCTAAAACCGCTTTGCTCCGCTCTGGGTTTCTTCGTCGAGCTCCACAAAGCAACGCGATTGCATATAAGTCATTCCGGTCACGCGATGGCGTTGCCATCACGCACCCAGACCGCCTTATATACATCGCTAAAACCGCTTTGCTCCGCTCTGGTTTCTTCGTCGAGCTGCGCGAGGCCAACGGAGGGCTGTCTAAGCTGTCTCGGCCACGCACCGGCGTTGCCGGCACGAGTCCAAACCATCTTAGACTCCCTCCTAAGTACGGCCTCGCTCCGCTCTGGTTTTCTTCGTCGAGCTGCGCGGTGCAACGCGGGTACAGCTAGCTACGCTATCGCATTCGGGGCAAAACCCACCCCAAATGCGATAGCTAGGCTACCTGACCCGCTAAGTGCGCACCGCTCCGCTCTGGTTTCATCCTGCGATCGCGGCTTCCACGATCGTCCCTGCGTGATCCAAGGCGTCTGTGATGACGACTTCGTGCACAACTTGGGCGGTGTGGGCAGCGGCTTCGATCTTTGGCTGCATGCCTTTGGTGATGACGTTGGTGGCGATGAGCTGGGCGGCTTTTTGTGGGGTCAACTTGGCGACAACGCTGCCGGCTTCTAAGACGCCTGGCACGTCGGTCAACAAGACCAGCTTGGTGGCGTGCATGGCGGTTGCCACAGCGGCGGCGGCCATGTCGGCGTTGACGTTCAACAGCTTGCCGTCTTCGGTTTGCGCAAGCGGCGCGAGCACCCCGATGTGATTTTCGAGAAACGCCGACAGCGCTTGGGCGTTGACACCGGTGACGGCGCCGACTTGGCCGTAGATCGCTTCATCAAGAAAATCCCCGACCAGCAGGTGCTCGTCGCTAGTGTTTAACCCGATCACCGGCAGGTCGTGCTGACTCAATGCCAGGCACAGTTGTGGTTGTACCAGGCCTAACAAAACGGCTTGGGTGACCTGCAGGGTTGCCGCGTCCGTGACCCGGATGCCGGCCTTTTTGACCGGGTTAAGCCCAAACTTCTTGCTCCAGGCATTGATCTGCGGGCCGCCGCCATGGATCAAGAGGATTTTTTTGCCGGCATCATGCCATATCTTTAATTGTGCGAAAAACGCTTCGGATAACTGCGTCGCGGCGTTGCCGCCTAATTTGACAATGATCAATTCTGACATAAGGTCCTCCTGCATGTTGTTAGCTCCGATAGCTTGCGTTGATTTTGACGTATTTGTAGGTGAGGTCGCAACCCCAGGCCTGCCCTTCAGCGTCGCCGGCGTTGAGATCGACATCGATGGTAATTTTCTTAGCGCCCATCGCTTTTTTGACCGCTGCTTCATCAAACGGCAGCTCCAGCGAATCGGCGACAAGCGGGAACCCGTTCAGCGTGATGGCGACGTGATCAACGTCGATCGCGACATCGGTTTGGCCCAAGGCGCTGATGATTCGGCCCCAGTTGGGATCTTCCCCAAAGATCGCAGCCTTCACGAGGTTGGAGCCGACGATGGCCTTGGCGGCGTGCTGGCCTTCCTTGTGGTTAAAGGCGTGGTGGATATTAACTTCCACCAGCTTCGTGGCGCCTTCGCCGTCTGACGCGATGCCTTGGGCCAAGGCCGCCAACACTTCGTTGAACGCCTGGGCGAACGCGGCATAGGCCGGATGTTTGGCCGTCAGCAGCTGATTGTCGGCTAATCCGTTGGCCATCACCGTGACCATATCGTTGGTCGACGTGTCGCCGTCGACGGTGATCTGGTTGAACGTCTCATCGATGCCTTGTGACAACAGGCCTTGCAACTGCAAACCGGAGATGTTGGCGTCGGTGAAAACGAACCCGAGCATCGTCGCCATCTTGGGATGGATCATCCCAGACCCCTTAGCAAATCCGGAGATCGTCACCGGCTTATTGTCGATGATCAGCTTGGCCGACGCGATCTTCGCGTGGGTGTCAGTCGTCATGACCGCGGTGGTGACGCCAGGATTATGCTTCAGCGCCAAGGCATCAATGCCCGCGTGGATCTTGTCCATCGGCAACTGCGCCCCAATCAAGCCGGTCGAAGCAACCCCGACGAGCGCAGGATCGATATCAAGCTTTTCGGCAACTTGTTGCTGCTCGCTGAGCGCGTTGTCCCAGCCGGCTTGGCCGGTACAGGAGTTGGCGATCACACTGTTCATTACGATTGCCTGCAAGCGGTGGTTGGAACTGATCAACTGCTTGCACAGCTTCGTCGGCGCGGCGACGAACTGACTGGTGGTATAAGTCCCAGCCGCTGCGGCCGGCACGCTGGAAACCAACCAACCCATGTCGTTCTTATCGCGTAAGCCCGCCTGCACCCCATCGGTGTAAAAGCCTTTAGGCCAAGCAAATTCATTCGTGATCGTCATGCGCGTGTCCTCCTGATAAAAATTGTGCGTTCTATTCGTTCATTGACTGTTTTTAATTTGTTTGCTCAGTCGATCTAAGGAAGTGCAACAGTCGTTGGTAAACCTTCCAGTGGATCCAGGCCAAACATCTGGTTAAGGTTTTGAATCGCCTGGCCGCCGGCACCTTTGATCATGTTGTCGATGACGCTGACGACTAAGACGGTGTTGGTGACTGGGTTATACACGGCCCCGATATCGGTGAAGTTGCTGCCGACGACTTCTTTGAGCGTTGGCAGCTGCTCACCGGTGAAGCGGACGAAGAAGTCATCTTGGTAGGTTGTCGTGTAGGCTTGTGCGATCGCTTTGCCGTCGACGCCTGGGGCGACCTTAGCGTAGATCGTCGCCATCAAGCCTGTCGTTACCGGCAGAAGCGTCGTGGCGAATTGGATTGCCGGCACTTCTGGATCCCATTGCTGCAATTCCTGCATGATTTCCGGAATGTGCTTGTGGGTGTTGATGCCATATAACTGAAGGTTGTCGTTGGTCTGAGTAAAATGCGACAAGGTCGTCAGCTTCTTGCCGGCGCCTGACGTCCCAGACTTGGCATCGACGATGATCGAATCTTTTTGAATCAGGTGTTGCTGGATCAGCGGTGCCAAGCCCAGCAGCGTTGCCGTGGCGTAACAGCCCGGGTTGGCGACGTATTTGTGCTCGCCGACAGCTTCAAAATCTGCGAGTCCGAAGTGCGCGGTTGCTAACGCCGCTTTGTCTGCGGCCGGCTTGTGGTACCACTTCTCATAAGTGGCCGGATCTTTCAGGCGGTAATCACCGGAAAGGTCGATCACCGGGAAGCTGGCTTCAATGAATGGGTTGGCCAAAGTGTTGGTGACGCCGGCGCTGGTGGCGAAAAACAACACGTCGTTGTCTGTCATGATCGCCTGTGGGTCATAAGGAAGCAACAGGTTATCTTCGGTCGGTCCAAATTGGGGCACGGCCTCATATAGTGGCACGGCGGCTGTTTGATCATGACCGTAAAGACTGATCGCGTCGACGGCTGGGTGCCCTTTGAGAAGTTGATATAGCACCATGCCGGCATAACCGGTGACGCCTACTAAAGCTACTTTCATAAATCATTGCCCCTTATGCAAAATATTGAATGACAGTAGCTTACCCCCATCGGCAGAAAAATACAAGCGTTTCGTGATTTTTATTCAGTATTTATTCAAATTTACGGCTAAAAAAGCCGTTTTTCTCTATAATCTCTGAATATTCTGTTGACATTCTCATGAAATTGCCGTTAAATATGAACAACATATAATGAATATCAAGTGCATAAAATTACGAGGTGGCGCAACATGAAAAAATATCTCTATTTACAAGACGGGACTCACTTTGAAGGACTTGCCTTTGGCGCTGATCTTGAAATCGCCGGCGAAGTGGTGTTCAACACGAGCATGGTCGGCTATCAAGAGGCCTTGACCGATCCGAGTTACGCCAACCAACTGTTGACTTTTACCTATCCATTAATAGGAACTTACGGCATCGATCTCAGTCGTAACCAAAGCGCCGGCATCTTGGCCCAATGTGCCATCGTGCATACCTTGGAAAACGAACCCGGCCCCGATGGCATCACGCTGGATCAATTTCTCAAAGACAATCACGTGCCCGGCATCGCCAACGTCGACACCCGCGCGTTGACCAAACACATTCGCCAAAGCCACACGATGCAGGCGGTGTTGTTGAACCAGCCGCTGACCGGTGATTTTGACGCCACCTTCGCAACGCTGTACGCCGATTGCAAGAAACAACCACAGCTCGGCCACAGCACCTACCATAGTGACGCCGCGAACGCCAAGCATGTGGTGATGATCGACTTCGGCACCAAACAAGCCATCATCGACTCGCTGGTCGCTTCCGGCATCGATGTCACCGTCGTGCCTTACACCGCAGATTTGGCGATGATCCAAAACCTCCATCCAGACGGCATCTTACTATCTAATGGCCCTGGCGATCCGGCCGACTATGATGTCTTACCGCTGATCCAAGCGCTCGAACACCTCTACCCAACCGCCGGCATCTGCTTGGGACACCAGATCCTTGCTTTGGCCAACGGCGCCAAGACTCGCCCGATGGCATACGGCCACCGCGGCATCAACCATCCCGTGCACGCCGTCGATTCATTCCACGCCATCATCACCAGCCAGAATCACGGCTACATGGTCGACGCCGACAGCCTCGCCAACACGGATTTAGTCGTCACCGAACTCGAAGGTGACGACGGCACCGTTGAAGGCCTCGCGCACAAGTGGCTGCCGATGTTCTCCGTTCAATATCACCCAGAAGCTAACCCCGGTCCTCACGACGCGGTCAACTTCTTTACGCAATTCAAACAGCTCATGGAAAAGAAGGTCGCTGCCCATGCCTAAGAACCTCAATATTCACAAAATCGCCGTGATTGGAAGCGGCCCGATCATCGTCGGCCAAGCCGCGGAGTTCGATTACTCCGGCTCTCAGGCCTGCCTCTCGTTGCGAGAAGAAGGCTACACCGTGGTGCTAATCAACTCCAACCCGGCAACAATCATGACCGACCAAGATATCGCCGATAAGATCTACCTCGAACCGCTGACGGTCGCTTCCGTCACCACGATTCTGGAAAAAGAACGCCCCGATGCCTTGTTACCGACGCTTGGTGGCCAAACCGGTTTGAACCTCGCCGTCGCCTTAGATGACGCCGGCGTTTTGGACCGGTTAAACATCCAACTGCTGGGCACCGGCCTCGACACGATCCACCAAGCCGAAGACCGCCAGGAATTCAAACAACTGATGGAAGACCTCCATCAGCCGGTGCCGCAATCGCTTACCGTGCACGACCTAGACACCGCGCTGAGTTTTGCCAAGACCTGCGGCTATCCGGTCATCGTTCGTCCGGCCTTCACCCTCGGCGGCACCGGCGGCGGGATTGCCCACAACGAAGCCGAACTGCGCAAGATCGGCCAGCGTGGTCTGGAGCTATCCCCTAACACGGAATGCCTGATCGAAAAATCGATCGCCGGCTACAAAGAAATCGAGTTTGAAGTCATGCGCGACGCCGCGGGCACCGTTATTTCCGTGTGCTGCATGGAAAACCTCGACCCTGTCGGTATCCACACCGGTGATTCGATCGTCGTGGCACCGAACCAGACGCTCGACGACCCGACGTTTCAAAAACTCCGTTCCGCTTCGCTACAGATCGTCTCGGCTTTGAACATCCAAGGCGGCTGCAACGTGCAGCTCGCCCAAGACCCGAACAGCGACCAATATTATATTATTGAAGTTAATCCACGGGTCAGCCGGTCATCGGCTTTGGCAAGTAAGGCGACCGGCTATCCGATCGCCAAGATCGCGGCCAAGATTGCGGTCGGCCTGACACTGCAAGAGATCCAAAACCCGGTCACCAAAACGACTTTCGCCGCCTTCGAGCCGACGCTGGATTATGTTGTGGCCAAGATCCCGCGGTTCCCGTTCGATAAGTTTGTCACTGCCGATCGCCACTTGGGCACCCAAATGAAGGCCACTGGGGAAGTCATGGGCATCGGGACGACGCTTGAAGAAGCGCTGATCAAGGCGATCGAGTCGCTGGAGCTCAACACCACCATGCAGACGACCTTGTTACCTAAAACCACCCCGACTGAAGCCGAGTTGACCGACGAGCTCGACCACCCGACCGACGTCCGCTTGTTCTACCTGTTTGAAGCTTTGCGTCAAGGCTGGTCGCTGGAGAAGATCCACGACCACACCCAGATCACGATGTTCTTCTTGCACAAGTTGCAACACATCTGGGACACCAAGGTCATGTTGCAAAACGGCAAGCTGACCGCCACCAAGGCCGTTGACGCCGGCAAGCTGGGCTTTACCGCCAAGATGATCAGCAGCGCCGCCGACGCCGCCGAAGACGTCGTCGCCGCACTGCTGCCGCAGCCGGTTTATAAGATGGTCGACACTTGTGCCGGCGAATTCGCGTCGGAAACGCCCTACTTTTATTCCACCAACTTCCCTGGCGAGAACGAATCCAAGCCGTTGGGCAACTCGATCGTCGTCATCGGTTCCGGCCCGATCCGGATCGGCCAAGGTGTCGAGTTCGACTACACCACCGTCCATTGCGTCCAGGCGATACAAGCGGCGGGCTATCACGCCATCATCGTCAACAACAACCCCGAGACGGTATCGACTGATTTTTCCATCTCCGACAAGTTGTACTTCGAGCCGCTGACGGCAGAGTCGGTCATGCACATCATCGACTTGGAGCAACCGCTGGGCGTCATCGTGCAGTTTGGCGGGCAAACCGCTATCAACCTCACCGCCCAGCTCGCCGCCAAAGGGGTGAAGATCCTCGGCACCAGCTTGGCTGGCATCAACCAAACCGAAGACCGCCACGAATTCGAATCATTGCTGGCAGCGTTGCACATCACCCAGCCTCAAGGTGCCACCGCGATGAATCTCGAAGAGGCCCGCGAGATCGCGCCGCAAGTCGGCTATCCGGTCATGGTACGGCCGAGCTACGTCTTAGGCGGCCGGGCCATGGCGATCGTGCAATCGCCTGACGAGCTGGAAGAATACGTGCAAAACGCGATCGCCGCCGCCCCGCATCAGCCAATCTTGATCGACCACGACGTGCAAGGGAGGGAATGTGAAGTCGACATTTTATCCGACGGCAAAGACGTCTTCATCCCCGGCATCATGGAACACTTGGAAGGCTCCGGCGTCCACTCAGGCGATTCAATCGCCATCTACCCGCCGCAACATCTGACCGCCGCCCAAGAAGCCGAGATCGTGGCGACGGCCACCGCCATCGGCAAAGCCGTGCACTGTGTCGGGATGATGAACGTGCAATTCATCGTCGCTGATCGCCTGTACGTCATCGACGTCAACCCGCGTGCCAGCCGGACCGTGCCGTTCATGAGCAAGGTCACCGGCTACCATCTGGCCAAACTCGCCACCAACTTGATCTTGGGCAAATCGCTGGCCGACCTGCACCTGCCGGTCGGCTGCCCGACGCCAAAACCTGGCGTCGCCATCAAAGCCCCGGTGTTCTCCTTCACCAAGCTCCCTGGCATGGCCACCGGCTTGGCACCAGAGATGAAGTCCACCGGCGAAACCATCGGCCTGGGCGCCACCTACCTCGAAGCGCTGCAAAAAGCACTGTGTGACAGCTACCACTGCACGCTACCAGCCCCTGGCGACACGCTGATCGTTAGCGCCCAGCCCGACGCCGAGTTAAGCGCCCAGCTGCAACACGCCGGCTTGAAGACAGTGCTGTGGTCCGGGACGCAGCCGGCAACCAAACCTTGGGCAGTCTTGAACCTCGACGTCCACCAAAACACCGCGACGCCGTTGAACTACTATGCGTTAAGCCACCAGGTGCCGCTGCTGACCAGCACCGCGACACTTGTTGGCCTGCTACAAGCCACCAAAACCTTAGTTTAGCCATCCAAAAAACCGTCTTGTCGACATAGACAAGACGGTTTTTGTGTGCGATCAGGCTTTTTCTGCTTGGGTGACGGCCATTTGAGCAACCAAGTTGAGATAGTTGAACGGTTGGTCGTAATGCGGATTGAACAGCATATCCACATAAGCCAAGTCGTCAATCGTGTTGTGATTTTGGATCGCGATCGACACCGCATTGGCACTTTGCGTGATCTCGTGGCTACTAATCAGCTGCGCCCCTAAGATCTGGCGGTTTTCCGTGTTATACACCAGGGTGATGCGCACGTCGGCGTGACCTTTCATAAACACCGGCCGATACGGCCCGACGTACGTCACACTGGCGGCAGGCACCTGGTCGCGTTGCGCGCGCACCAAGGTCAGCCCAGTCGTCGCCAGGTTCTCATCGAACAGGCGCATCGCGGTGGTCGCCTGGGTCCCGAGATCTTTTTGAATATTGCCAAAAACGTTGCGCCCAACAATGTAGCCTTGGCGTACCGCGTTGCTGGCCAGCGGCACGTATGCCGATTTACCGGTCGGGTTGAAGTGGACGGTGCAGGCATCACCGGCCGCGTAGATATTCTTGTTGCTGGTTTGCATCCAATGGTTAGTCACCAGCGCACCGTGGCGATCCATCGCCACCTGCCCGCGCAGCAGGCTGGTGTTGGCCAAAAACCCGGTGCAGACGATCACGACATCGGCCTCATATTGCGCGTCTGCCGTCTCGATCGTGACCGTCTTGCCACCAAACTCCCCGGAAAAAGCATCTACGCGGGCGTTGAGATGGACATCCACGCCGTGAGCTTCGAGCACCTTTTCAATGTGTTCGGACATCCCCGGATCGATGTAATTGTTGAGTAACTGCGCGTTGCCTTGAAGCAGCGTCACGTGGTGATGGCCGGTGTTGGCAAAAGCTTCTGCAAGCTCGACGCCAATATACCCAGCGCCGACGATCGCGATCCGCTGGTTGGCCAGCGTGTTTTCGCGGATCAGCTCGGCTTGGCGGGCATCTTTGCACAACAACACATGGCTGTCGTCGATGCCCCAAAGCGGTGGCACCTGCACGTAAGAGCCGGTCGTCATGATCAGCTTGTCGTAATGGTCTTCAAACACCGCATTGGTTCCCAAATTCTGCACTTGCAGCGTCTGCTTGTGGCTGTCGATTGCCAAGACATCGTGGCGCACGCGCACCTCAACGCCAAGTTCAGCGAGGTGTTCAGGGGTCTCGTAGAACATGTCTTCGAGCTTGGCCACCTCTTGGTCGAGATACAAGGCAATGCCGCAAGACAAGAAAGAGACATTGTCATCGCGCTCATACACAACAACGTCTGCCTCTGGGTGAAACGCTTTGATCGCCTTGATTGCCGAGACGCCGGCATGCGTGCAACCTACGATTACGATTCGCATGATTACTTGATTCTCCTTTGAGGGTTATTTTGGATCATCTGCCGCCAATCTTAACAGATGGGGTTTGCCATAGTAATAGCCTTGCCGCAGATCGATGCCAAGCTTGGTCGCGATCGCGTCGTCATGGCTGTCTTCGATGCCTTCCAGAATGAAGCGTAGATTGCGCTTGACGGCCAGGTCGTGCCAAAATTTGACCCGCTGATGCATGTGGGGATCGTCTAAGCCTTCGTCAAAATTCTGTAACGCAAACTTGATCTCCCGCGCGTAAGGTAAAATTGCCTCGACGTGGCTGAAATCGTTGTTGCCGCTATCGACATCATCGAGACTCAACTCCATGCCGCGATCGAGATAACGCTCGATCTGCGGCTTGAGTTGGGCCAGCTGAATGTCGCGGTCGGCCTCTTCTTCTGTCAGCTCGATGACAAGCCGCACCGGCCGCAAAAAATTCTGGGCCTGGATCAAAGCCGAGTTGACCTCAGCATCGAGCAACTGGGTTCGGTTCAGGTTCACCGACACCGACGGCACCTTCAACGCCAGGTGGCTGGTCGTGGCGACCAACACATCTGCGATGGTGTGCGCAGGGATCTCACTGAACGCCACTGGCGGCCGCCAACCGTTGCCGGTGTAGGCCTTCATCAGCAGCTCATAACCAATCAAATTATTATTGACCGTATTCACTTGGGGTTGAATGAAGTAGCGATACATCGTAGCCTTCCTCACGCTTGTCTTTAACTGTTCCTTTATTATCCCGCTATCGGTTCCTGAGTACAAATTAGTTTAATGAGTTGTATCCACAAGAATCTCGGTGTGGTTTAAATAAATCTTCGCTCAGATGACGCTTTCACCGCGATCATGTCAAATACGACAAAAAGTAAGCATATTTAGTGATTAATCTTCCACCAAATCGGCCTGATGCTCCTCGCCAAACCTTTTGTCATGCGCGTACAATAGACCCCAAAGGAGTTTAACTATGATCTTACAACGACCGAATTTACCCAACGTCAACCGCGTCTCTGAAGAGCTCAGCCAAGTGGCACCACCGGAGCTGCTCACCGACATGAACGCGTTTGCTGATTATTACCAGCTTTGCCAAGCCGCCGTCAACGAAGTGGGCACCAAACTCGAAAACCTCGACGCCGACTATCAGATGCACAACGCGCACAACCCGATCCACCACATGGAAGAGCGGATGAAAGACGTCCGCAGCCTGCTGCGGAAGGTGAAAAAGCACCACCTGCCACCGACTTTTGCCAGCGTCCGTGACCATATCTTTGATATCGGCGGCATCCGCGTCATCACCAATTACCGCGATGATGTGTACACCGTCGCCGACAATTTGCTTGCGCAATCAGACATCACCTTGATCCGTAGCAAAGACTATATCAAAGACCCTAAACCTTCTGGCTACCGTAGCCTCCACCTCGTAGTCAACGTCCCGGTTTTTCAAGCCAGCGGGGTCAAAGACGCACCTGTCGAGATCCAACTGCGCACCGTGGGCATGGACACTTGGGCAAGCCTGGAACATAAGCTGCGCTACAAAACCAACGTCGCCAGAGACAAGGTCAACCAATACGCTGAACAGCTCCACCATTATGCCGACGACCTCGACCATATCGAATCCGGCATGCAACAGATCTTTCATAACTTGGAAGACGACGATTAACGAAAAAGGGCCCTCGATCAACCGCAATTTAAGGTTGATCGAGGGTCCTTTTGTAGATCAAGCTTTGAAGTCAAACCGTTCTACCGTGCGTCCTGCCAGTGGTTGCAGATCGCGGTTGTTGGCCGCAAACTGGCCGACAAACCATGCGGCTTGTTCGACGCTGACCGTCAGTTGCGGCGCGTCGATGACATACCACTCCACGCCTTCGGTCAAAGGTGGGGTCGTCAAGGAACCGAGGTAATGGTAGCTGAAGCCTTGCTTGGGGACCAGCGGCGTTAAGTCGATGGTAGCCGGAACGGTTTGCTTGGCGGCAAAATGATCGATCACGGTTTGTAGCGTCTTATTGGCAGCACCTTCGCCTAACAAGATGGCGACGACACACAGCTGGCCGAGGCTGGTTTGGTGAACCAAATGTAGCTCCAAGACCGCCGGCGCGTCGGTCACGTGTTCGACCGGCACGTGAAAATGCGCCTGCACGCAATGGTACTGCCGCGTCCCGATCGTCATCGCACCGGTCCCTAACAGCTTGATGGTCGTGCCGTCGTCGCGTACCTGGGCCATCTGATAAGGGGCCGAGACCCGCAACGTCTGGGCCGTACGTGCGATCGTGCTTGCCTCGGTCAATTGAATCGGGGATTGTTGCTGGCCAAAACCGTTGGGCCAATCTGCTTGAGCTTGATAATCTAACGTCATATTTTCCTCCTACTGTTGGATCTTCGCTAGCGCGCGGTACTGCTTCAGCATCCAGCTGGTGTAGGTCAGTCCCCGTGGCAAGGTTTCTGTCACGTTGAGGATCGGCACGCCGTCTTTTTTGGCTTGGGCAACCACGTTATCGACGATTTTACTTGAAACCTGGGTATTCACAACAAAAAAGGCGATCTCGCCACGCTGCATCTGGGCGTTGAGCGTGCGCACATCGGCCGGGCTAGGGTCGGTGCCTTCTTCCACCGCCGAGGCAAAATGCATGTTGGCGACGCGGTAGCCCATGTACGTCAGTGCGTTGTTAAACACCGGCTCCGACACCGCGACCAGCCGGTGGTGGCTGTTTTGGCGTAACGTGTCGATTTGCTGCATCAGCGGCTTCAAACCGGCGATATAGCGTCGCGCGTTGGCCCGGTAAGCTTTGGCGTGCGTCGGATCGCGCTTGGCGAGCTTAGCGGCCAAGGCGTTGGCGATCAGCGGCATCGCGTCGGGCTTATACCAGATATGTTCGTTTTCACCGTTTTTGACCCCGACGACCTTGGCAGCCGAGACGACCTGCACATCTGGTTCTGCCGCGGTCAGCTTGGTCATCCAAGAATCATAACCGGCGCCATTAGCCAACACCACATCGGCATCTGCCACCTGTTTGCCGGTGGCGACGGTCGGGTCAAAATCATGCGGATCCACCGCCGGATCGTTGATGATGCTGGTGACATGGCCATGGTTGCCGACGACAGCCTTGGCCACCTCAGCATAAAAATCTACGCTCGTGACCACCCGCACCGAATGCTTAGCAGCCGGCTTGGCCGCACAACCGCTCAACACCAATAGCAACCCTATGACAACCAACGCGACTTTTTTACGCACGAGTTTCCTCCTTCGTTTTACCGCTATATTGTACCAAGCACCACCGGCGATTGCACGACGCGACGATTATGCTTGCGCCAGTATACCATTATTGGCATACTAATCAGTAATCAATATGCATGGAGGTCTGAACATGGCAATGTTCGATCGTGAAAACCAACTGATCTTGATCCTCGACAGTTTGGAACGTACCGGTAACATCTCACAAACGGCGGCCGAGCTCTTTTTGACCCAGCCCACCGTCAGCAAAATCATCCGCACCCAAGAAAAAGAATTCGGGTGCGACTTTATCGACCGCACCGTGCATCCGCTGAAGCTGACCTACGCCGGTGAATATTACCTCACCAAGATCCGCCAGCTCGCCCAATCCTACCAGACGTTGAGCAACAACCTGCAGGCTTATGCCAACGACCAACACGGCCGCATCACCTTGGGAATCAACCCCAGCCTTGCGCAGGTGGTCCTTCCGCGCCTATTGCCTAAATTTCACCTGCAATACCCGCAAGTCGAACTCCAGCTGCGTGAGCGCGATTCGCTGAGCCTGCAACAAAGCGTGCAAAACGGCGAGTTGGATATTTATATCGGGGTCACCCCGACCTACAATGCCGCGTTGGCCTACCGCCGCTTATACACCGACACCGCCGCTTTGATCTTGCCAGCCCGCTTGGCGCCAAAACGGCTACCCAGCCAACCAGTGGCTGACATCTCGCCGCTGGTCAACGGCAAAGACTTCATCATCGAAACCCAAGACTCGGATTTCCAGCGCAGCGTCGACGCTTACCTCACTAAATTCAGCGTCACGCCCAACATCGTGTTGCAAACCGCCAACCTCACCACCGCCTGCATCTTGGCGACGTCAGGACTTGGAGCGACCATCATCCCCATGTCGATGCCGCAACATTACCTGCTCAATCACACCACCATCGCAACCATCCCGCTGGCATCAGAAGCGCTGCAAACCACGGTTGAGATCGCTTATAACCAAGACCGCCAGATCTCGACGCCGGTCCAGGCGTTCATCGACATGGCGCTGGCGACTTTTGCCACCAAGGACTGAGCGCCACCCGCGCGTTAGTTCACCAATTCTTCTATATATGAGTAGGCCACGCCTCAAATGAGCGCGGCCACTTTTATTTTTCTGCAAAACAGTGGGAATTGTTGTACTCTTAGGAGGAGCGAATCTGTGCTAAACAGTTGAGTAGCCGCGTGCCTGCACCGGGTCACGCGGTATTCATTGTCGGCGACACCCATCCGCTTAATATTAGAAACCTGTCTCGCGTGTGTTATTGCCACGCGATCATTTAGGAGGAACAATTTATGAATGGTAGCACTGCCTTCCATTTGAAACAAATCATGAGTGCTGAGCACTTGAGCTTGACGCAAACCGCCAAGCAAATCGGGATCTCCCCTGCCAGCATGCGCAAAGTCTTGAAGGACGCGACCATGAGCCAAGCGGTCATGTTCAAGATCAACCGTTTCATCGATGACCATCAAGCCATCATCGCCACCAAACCTGGCGAACTGCCACAGGCCCCAGAAGCAACAGCCAAGGAAACTGACGCTAAGCCGACAGCAACCAAGAAACCCGCTGCCAAAAAACCTGCCGCTAAGGCCAAACCAGCAGCCAAGAAGACCGAAGCCAAGCCTGCGGCCAAAAAGACGCAAGCCAAGTCCCGGACTAACAAAGCCGAGACCAAGAATAACGCGAAGTCGGCCAAGAAGACTGAAACCAAGAGCAACGCTAAGGCGTCTAACAAGTCAACGCCGGCAACCAAGGCCGCAGCGTCAGCGGTTCAAACGAACCTGTCGCTCACTGAGACAAAATCTGCCACCAAGCCGAGCCGGCGCCAACCAAAACTCAACAAAAACAAGGCCAAGCGCGGCTTCACGATCCACCAAATCGACGGCGAACCGATCGTGCCAGAAGCTGAACGCCAAGCTGAACAAAAGCAACCGCAACAACCTGCAAAACCAGCGGCTAACAATCAGCAAGCCGTTGAAGCACGTGCTGAAAAGCTTGCGCAAGCCGGCGTCGGTAGCATGGATCCAAAACCGAACACAAAGCAGGAGCAGCCAAAAGCCCCTGTTGCCGAAAAACAAGCACAACCGAAAGCCCAGGCCAGAATCGAACAACCTAAGGCCCAGCTCAAGCTGACGACCAAACAAGTCCAACCTAAGGCCGCCAAGTCTGAACAAGCACAAAGCCAGAACAAGCAAACGGCAAAGCAACAACAGCCGAAAGCTCAGGCCAACTCAGATCAGGCTAAGAACCAATCCAAGCCTGAACAACCTAAGAACCAGGCCAAACAAGCGGCTAAGCAAGAACAACCTAAAGCTCAAGCTAAACCGACCGCAAAACAAGAACAGCCTAAAGCTCAGGCTAAACCGGCCGCAAAGCAAGAACAACCTAAAGCTCAGGCCAAGCCGGCCGCAAAGCAAGAACAGCCTAAAGCTCAGGCTAAACCGGCCGCAAAGCAAGAACAACCTAAAGCCCAAGCCGCGCCGGTGGCAAAAGCCGAACAAGCGCAAAGCCAAGCTAAGCCAGAACAGCAAGCGGCTAAGCCTGCCACCGAGCCCAAGGCACAAGCACCAGTCACCGCAAAAGCCGAACAGGCTAAGCCTGCAGAAGCAACGCCGGCCGAGCAGCCGCAAACAGAAACCGTCAACTACGATCCGTTGCACAACGGCGCACAGACCTTACAACTGTTTGTCGATGAATCTTTTGTCCACGGCAACGACTACCAGCGCAACATGTTTATTGGAGTGACGGTCGTCGATCAAAACGACGCCCATGCCTTGGACCAGTTTGCCAACACCTTGTATCCATTCGGCTGGCAACCAGGTGACGAGGTCAAAGCCCGCGGTAAGAACCACGAACAGATCGCGGCCATGTTGACGCAAGCTCATGGTGAACACGCCGCCAACTTTGTCGCCTTTTCACCACAAAGCGATACCGGCAACTTCGCCTTAGGCTTCGGGGTGTTGTACCCATACTTGGCAACGATCTTGCGGGTGCTCGACGAGATCGACGACCTGCCAAACAAGATCCGTATCGCCTTAGACCGGCGCAACGAATTGGAAGACGAGCAACTTGCCGTTGCGGCACGCATGCTGAACGCATACGTCAAAGCCCAAACCGGCCGCGATGTGATGTTCATGCTACGTACCAGTGATTCCAAGTCCACGATCGGGATCCAATACAGCGACTTTTCCGCCCACGCGGCGTTGTCCTTCACCGAAGAACAACTCGCGGCCTGCGGCATCACGCGCCTGCCAGATCTTGGTAGCAAGGTCGGCGACCAGATCACCTTGTTCTCGATGATTGGGCTGCAAAAATACATGCTCGATGATCGCAGCGTCGTCCAACAACAAGCTTCCTATAAGAATCCTGTGTTGAACACCGCCGAACGCCTCTTGCGTCTGGCCAGCAAGGCAACCAACCTGACTCAAGTGCCTGATGAGACACTCACCCAGGCCAAGTTGGTCATCAACCAGCTGTTACAGATCACGCCAAGCGCGATCAACGGCGCCATCAACAAGATGCCATTCCAGACTTGGTACGACATGGTGGCACGCGCCGCGGCCATGCTCCATTACACCGACGCGACCCTGCCTAACTTCGAGATCGATCCCGATGCCATGCAGATCGCCCAAGATGCATTGAACAACATTGCCAATCTTTTGGCTTCAGCCAAATAACCATCGGAAAGCTCAACGATCAAGTTGGGCTTTTTGTGTGCAATCAGTCGCAAAAGTCAGCATTTTCCACTACACTGAGATAAACATCCTCAGGAGGAACTTCATGAAAACTGCCTATATCGCTGAAAGCTGGTTCAATCCCGCTCAAGTCGCCTTTCTCAACGCCGCCCAAGCTAAGCTGGCGGCTAACCCGACGCTGGACTGGGCCAACTGCTTCCGTCCGCAAGAACACAAGTATAAAGGCTGGACCCCAAGTGACCATCCAGACATGCTGGCCAGTTCTGAATGGCAACTGGGCACGTTCCGCGCCGACGTCGCCGGCATCAACGGCGCCGACATCGTTGTGGCCTTGTACGACCCTACCTTGGAAAATTCCGATCCTGGCGTCTTGTGGGAGCTGGGCTACGCATATGGCCTGCACAAGCCGGTCGTGTTGATCTTGCCAGATGCCGCCACCACCGCGCTGAACTTGATGCCAGCATTAGGCGCGACCGCTATCATCCGCGTCCAAGACATCGATACTTACAACTTCGATCAGGTGCAATATCGGCCGTTTACCGGCCCGGTGTACTAACATGACCCCGGCAGAACTGGCGCAACTGCAAACAGATTTTATCAGCTACGCCCGCATCAACACACGCTCTGATGAAACCGCGCCAAGCGATTTGGTGCCAACCACACCTGGCCAAACCACGCTCGCCAAAATGTTGGTTGACCAGCTCACGGCCATGGGATTGACCGACGTCCGCCTCAACGCCGCCAACGGCTACGTCACCGCCACGATTCCCGCCACTGTTCCGGCGCCGACGATCGGCTTCATCGCGCATTTGGATACCGCAGATTTCAACGCCGACCACGTCCAGCCCCAAGTCCACCGCGACTACCAAGGGGAGCCAATCCAGTGGGCCAACGGGTTGAGTCTGACGCGCAACCAATTTCCAGCCTTAAACCAATTTCTCGGACAAACGCTCATCACCACCGACGGCACCACCTTGCTGGGAGCCGACGACAAAGCCGGCATCGCCGCGGCGGTTGCCACCGCCAGACATTTGCTGGCACAGCCAGAACTTCGACACGGTGCCGTGGCCTTCGCCTTCGGGCCCGACGAAGAAATCGGTCGCGGCGCTGACCGCTTCGACGTCGCCGGCTTCGGGGCTGATTTTGCCTACACCCTCGACAACGGGGCCTTAGGCGATATCGAATACGAGACCTTCAACGCCGCCCAAGCAGAGGTCGATTTTACCGGCGTGGCGGTGCACCCGGGTGAAGCCAAAGGCAAATTGATCAACGCGTTGTCGCTGGCAGCAGCCCTCGATTCGGCCTTGCCGGCCAAGGAACGACCGGAATTCGCCGCAGATCACGAAGGCTTCTACCTGCAACTCAGCCTGAGCGGCACGGTCGCCCACGCGCACGCCGTGTACATCATCCGCGATTTTGACCGAGACGGCTTTGCCGCCCGCAAGCAGCTGTTTGAAGCGGCCGTTGCCGCACTCAACGCCCCATTCGATCAGCCACGCATCCGCTACACGCTTCACGATCAGTATTACAACATGGCCGATATCATCAACCGCGACCTCACGCCCGTGCGCCTGGCCCAAGCCGCTATACGCAGAGTTGGCTTAACGCCGCGCACCGTGCCGTTTCGCGGTGGCACCGATGGGTCTAAGATCACCTATCTTGGCCTGCCCACGCCGAATCTCTTCAACGGCGGCATCAACTTTCACGGGCCGTACGAATGTGTCTCAACCGAGGCCATGGGCACTCTCGCAGACACCTTGTTGGCCGTCATTGCGCTCAACGCAAAATAATCTACAGCAAAAAAACGTCGCAGCGGACTAGAAAACGTTTTTTGCACCACAACCGGCCTCAAAAAGGGCCAACACCATCTCAGCCACCGGACACTGGGTGGTGGCCAAAACCCGATGCTAGTGTACGCTTGCCGATGCTACCAGAAAATGCGCCAAATCAATTTATTCCCATCTCGCGATTTTTTATTATCTACAAAGTGTATTAGGCGTTCACAAGCGCTTATTATTAAAATTATCTTCTCGAATTGACCGTTGCATTAGTACGCGGTATGATGAGATTGCTTGTTTAACATCAGGATAAAGAACACGTGACGCAACCAATTGCCTCACGATGGGGGAACATCAATGATCACGTTCTACGGCCAACCAAAGTTTGATGCCGCCGCACTGGGATCCGGTGCCACTGGTTATGAGCTTTTAATCCGCCAATATCGCAACGGCCAATGGTCACTACCCGAAGATTTTACGACCTTACCGCCGGCAAAATTTGAACAACTGTTACGCCAGGCGCTCGCCGCCTTGCCCGCATCGATCACGCGGGTTTCATTCAACCTTGAGCGCGCGCATTTTGTTGACCCGGAATTTTTGACCATGATCCGAGCCGTTCAAGCGGCTACGCCTGTGACGCTGACGGTCGAGCTGACCGAACGCTACGACGCCACCATCAGCAACACCGCCATCGTCACCGCCGCCAAAGCGTTTTTTGACGCCGGGATCGAAGTCTGCATCGATGACGTCGGCAGCGGCAACAACCTCCCTGGGCTCGTCGAGGCGTTGACGCCTTTTGTCGCCGCCTACAAGTTTGGCCTGCAGAACCTGCGCCCTTACACCGACGACACCGACTTGATCGACCGGCTCCAGTTTTGGAGCGAGCGCGCCCATTCGCACAACAAGCGCTTCGACATCGCCGGCATCGAATCACTCGATGACATCGACCAGTTTTGCAAGCTGGCCCATTGTGACCTCATTCAAGGCTATTATTTTGGCGAACCGGTGCCGCTGAACACCGAAGCGCTATGAGCAGATAACCTAACCGCCTTTTGTCACAGCGCAAACAAAGACCCGCGACAAAAAAATTTTGTCGCGGGTCTTTTATGTGCTTGCTTAGTGGATCCCGAGCATGATTTTAGCTTGACGAGAAAGGTTATCGATCGACCACGCCGGTTCCCAAACAAGGTTGATCTTGACCTCATCTACCTCGGGGAGCTGGTTAAGCGTCGAAGTGATATCTTCAGAAAGCATGTCATTCAGCGGGCAACCCATAATCGTCAGTGTCATCGTCACGGTGCAAATACCGTCTTCTAACGCCACGTCGTAAATCAGCCCGAGGTTAACGATATCGATGCCTAGCTCTGGGTCGATCACTTGCTCGAGCGTTTCTAGCGCCTTATCTTTGAACGTTTGATCCGTTTGCTCCATAATCGTCAGCCTCCTTAATTAAGGTTATTATACGCTGGAATAACGATAGGCGCCAACATCGGTTCGATTACCATCACTACGCACTAGAAAAAGGACTAGAATAGACCTATCACAACTAAAGGAATGAGTATATTGACAACTTATCATCACGGTTCTTGTACCACAGTGCTTGTCGGCAAAAAAGCCTCGCTCGACGGGTCGACCATGATTGCCCGCAACGAAGACGGTTATGCGCCGCTGAACTTCGAAAAGTTTGTCGTCGTCAACCCAGAATCTCAGCCCAAACATTACCAAGCTAAGCTGAGCAAGTTTGCCATCGACCTGCCTGCCAATCCGCTGCGCTACACCGCAACGCCAGACGTCGAGGCCGAACACGGCATCTGGGCGGCCGCCGGCATCAACAGCGCCAACGTCGCCATGACCGCCACGGAAACCATCACGACCAATCCGCGCATCTTGGGTCTGGATCCGTTGGTCAAAGACGGCATCGGCGAAGAAGACCTCACCGCCATCACCCTGCCTTACATCCGCTCTGCCCGCGAAGGCGTCTTGCGTCTCGGAGCCTTGCACGAACAATATGGCACCTACGAAACCAACGGCATCGCCTTTTCTGACGAAGAAGAGGTCTGGTACTTCGACACGATCGGCGGCCACCACTGGGCAGCGGTCCGCATCCCCGATGACGCTTATGTCATCGCCCCTAACCGCTTCAACATCGACTGGTTTAACTTCGACAGCGACGCCACGCTGTGTTCCGCTGATCTGAAAACTCTGATCGATACCAACCACCTCAACCCGGATCGCCAAGGCTACAACCTGCGCCACATCTTCGGATCCGCAACGCCTAAAGATACGCGCTACAACAACCCTCGGGCCTGGTTCGGGCAAAAGTACCTGACGCCAGACGTCGACCAATCTCCCATCGATCAAGACCTGCCGTTTATCTGCCACGCCAACCGCTTGATTTCTGTTGAAGACGTCAAGTTCATCGAGTCGTCGCATTACCAAAACACGCCTTATGATGTCTACGGTACCGGCAGCGATGCAGACAAGAAGCGGTTCCGTCCGATCGGAATCAACCGCAACCAAGAACTGCACATCTTGCAGATCCGTCCCGACCAGCCCGACGCGCTCAAAGGCGTTCACTGGTTGGCGTTTGGTCCCAACACGTTCAACGCCGTCGTGCCGTTTTACGCCAATGCCAGCGACACGCCGGCGGCTTACCGCGACACCACGACCGAGTTCGACCCGACCAACATGTACTGGCTGAGTTACCTAATGGCGACATTTGGCGACTACGACTTCAACTTGTTCGAAGATCAAGAAGACATTTTTGAACAAAACACGGTCGCTGCCTGCCGCAAGCTCCAACACGTTGCCGACACCAACGCCGCCAAACAAGCCGACATCACCGCTTATCTTACCGGCATTAACCAGCAGATGGCCGACGTCGCGTTGAAACAAGCCACGCATCTGCTCGGCGAGATGGTCAAGCTGGCCGCACCACGGATGCAGTTGCAATTCACACTGAACGACTAAGCGCTAACCGCAAACACCGGTACCGCGCAACCTTGAAGTTGGGTGGTACCGGTGTTTGTGTGTCTCAGCATTAGGTTAAGATTTCGGTTCTGACGTTTTTTGTCGTCGCGATTTAGACCCTGGCTCTGGCACCACACGGCCTTCTTTGCGCCAGGTGGCGTTGCGGACCAAACGGTAGATCGTCGCGGTGATCGGCACCCCGAGCAGCATCCCGATGATGCCACCCAGGCCAGACCCAACCGTGATGGCGGTCAGCACCAAGATCCCCGGCAGGCCGATCGACCCCCCAACGACACGCGGATAGATCAGGTTGCCTTCGATCTGTTGCAAGCAGACCAGATAAACCACGAACAACACTGCTTGTAGCGGGCTGTTGACGGCGATCAAGACGAACCCGACAGAACCGCCGATGAACGCGCCGACCATCGGGATCAAGGCCGTCATTCCAATCAACGCCCCAATCGATACCGCATTGGGGAAGCGGAACAACAGCATCCCCAACGCGCACAGCGTCCCGAGGATGAACGCCTCGGTGACCTGCCCGACGATGAAGCTGGAGAACATGTCGTTGGCGACTTGCAAGAAGTAGCGTATGCGCACCATGATCTTACGCGGGAAAAAGGCGTCGCAGACGCGGTTGAGTTTGCCCGCGATCCGCTCTTTGCCGCTGACGAGGTAAATGGCAAACGTGAACGCCAAGATGAAGTTAAACACCCCAGAAGCGACGCTACCAAAAATCGAGATCGAGCTGGAAAACAACCCGGAAACCCCGGAGCTGGCGTATTTCATCACCTTGGATTGCAGGCTGGTCCAATCGATCTTAGCGCTCGACAAATACTTGGTGATCGTGTTGGCCTGGTCAGACTTGGTCAGCCACTGGTTCAGCTGGTTCAAGGTGTCTGGCAGACTCGAGAAAAAGCCGTCGATGGCCGAGATGAATTGTGGCAAAACCAAGCGCAACACGCCGGCGATGATCACGACGATCAAGACCAACGATGCGAGAATCGCGGCCGGCCGGCGTAAACCGTTGGCGAGCTTGGCCGTCGCGTGCGGCCAGAAGATCTTCTCGATCCGGACACACAACAAGTTGATACAGTATGCCAACGCCGCTCCAAGCACCAGCGGCAGCGCGACTTGGTAGAGTGCCCTCAGTGCCGCAAACAGCTGGCTGGGATACACCAGGCAGACTAAGAAAACCGCCACGATCACGGCAGAACGGATCAGTTGGGTGCGTGTAAGTTTCACAAGTTACCTCCTTATGGGGTCTCACAGGACTGGCGATAACAGCCGCGAAAAGGCCTGCTTGAAGCGAAGCCACCAAGACATATTGGCAAAATCAGTTGCTGTGATCAAAGTGGACTCTTCAATATCTGCCAAGAACGTCTCGTGCAACGCGGTGGCGACTTCTTTATTATACACGAAAGCGTTGGCCTCGAAGTTCAACTTGAAGCTGCGGAAATCCATGTTCGCCGACCCGACCGACGAGATCGTGTCATCGATCGTCATGGTTTTGGCGTGCAAGAAGCCTTTTTGGTAAAAATAGATCTTGGCCCCGTCGAGCGCGAGCTGATGCGCGTAATATTGCGTCGCCCGGTAAACAAAGGCGTGATCGGGCATGTGCGGCACCATGATGCGCACGTCGACACCGGAATGAATCGCGCTACGCAACGCATCCAACACCGAGTCGTCGGGGATCAGATAAGGCGACTGGATATACAGGGTTTTGCGCGCGGAATTGATCAACCGCAGATAACCCAGCTTGATCTGTTCCATGTCGCTGGTCGGGCCGCTGGTCACGATCTGCAACATCGTCGACCCAAATCCTGACGTCGTTTTAGGCCAGTGCACCTGGTTGACATCCAGCTTGTGCGCGGTCACCGTTGCGTCCCAATCTTGGATAAAATGCTGCTGCAACGCCAGCGTCCCGTCGCCTTCCAGCTTCAGATGGGTATCGCGCCAATAGCCGAACTTCTTGTCGCGCCCGACATACTGATCGCCGACGTTGAACCCGCCGATGTAGCCCACCCAACCGTCGATGGCGACGATCTTGCGGTGGTTGCGGAAGTTCAACCGGAAATCAAAGAGATTGGAGCCGATCCCCAAGTACGGTTCCGCGTAACCACCGGCGTCGCGCAGCGGTTCAAAGAAGCTCCGCCGCGCACCCATCGAGCCCCAAGAATCATATAGCACCCGAACGTCGACGCCTTCTTGGGCCTTGGCGACCAGCGTGTGGAGCAACTCCGCCCCGAGCTGATCCGCGTAAAAGGTATAAAACTCGATATACACATAGTGCTCGGCGCTGCGGATCTCTTCTTGCATATCCGCAAACAGCTTCAAACCATCGGTAAACAACGCCGTCTGGTTGTTGTTGGTCACAAACGCCCCGTCGATGTCTTGAAACAAGTTGACCAGGTTTTTCACCGACGCTTCTGTGTGCGTATCGCTCGCCGTGTATGGCGGCACGGCGGCTTGTTGCTGCTTGAGCGCCTCGGTTAGTTCCGCGTTGGGTTGGGCGCGGATGTTATCCAAGCGCTTGTGGCTGAGCTTGCGACCTAAGAACGCATACAGCAAAAACCCGATCAGCGGCAAGAAGTTCAACACCAACAGCCACGCCCAGGTCGCCGCGATGTCGCGTTTTTCGCGAAAAACCGTGAAAATCGCCCCGATCGTGTTGAGAAAAATCACGACCTCGATGATGATTTTGATCGTCTGCCAGTCCATAGTGATCTCCAATCTGTGTTCCTTTTACTAACAGGCTATCGCATTAGCACACGAAAACAAGTCCTGTTTTAATAAATCTGGCGTTACAATAGAGGCATTGGAGGAACAGCTATGACAAATTTACTCGATCCGTACGAACTCACGCCGCACATCACGCTCGCCAACCGCGTGGTGATGGCGCCGACGACGACCAAAGGCGCCACCGGCGACGGCTTTGAAACGCCGGCAGACCTCGCCTACTATCGCCGCCGCAGCCAAGCGGCCGGCCTGCTGATCACCGGCGCCTGCCTGGTCAGCCCACTGGGTGAAAAATTCACCTACCAGATGGCGCTGGACACCGACGCCAAGATCCCCGGCATGACGCGCCTGGCAGAAGCCATGCACGCAGGCGGCGCCAAGGCCGTGGTGCAGCTTTATCACGCCGGGGTCAACGCCGGCAGCGCGTGGCAAAAATATCACCAGTGCGTCGGCCCCAGCGCACGGCATTTCCACCAGATCGACTACCCGATCACTGAACTCGACGACGCCGGCGTCTTGCAGGTCATCCAAGACTTCGCTGACGCCACTACCCGTGCGCTGAAGGCTGGTTTTGACGGCGTCGAGCTCCACGGTGCGTATGGCCATCTGCCGCAGCAGTTCTTCTCCCATTATTCCAACTTGCGCACAGACCGCTGGCAGGCCGGCCCCGCCTTTTCCCTGGCGCTGTTGGCCGCCTGTCAAAAAGCCGCCGCAGCGGCTGGCAAGCCCGATGCAATCATCGGCTACCGCCTGACGCAAAGCGAGATGCACGCAGACGGCGTCGGCTACACGATTGATGACACCTTGGCATTGATCGATGCCTTGGCGGCCGCCGGCGTGACTTACATCAACGCAACGGAGCCGACCGATGGTGAAGCCATGCGCAACACGATTGCAGGGCGCTGTGCGCTGATCTACGTGCCAGGCGCCACCAACCTCCAAGAAGCAGAAGCCGGTTTGGCTTTCGGGGATCTGGTCGCCATGTCCCACGCCATCGTCACCGAGCCCGACTTTGCCAAAAAGCTGGCTGCAGGTGATGCCACACAGCTGCATTTTACCGTCACCAGCAAGGCCCAGCTTGAAGACCTCGCCTTGCCACCGCACATGCTGCCATGGATGTTAGGCAACGGGCCCACGATCGCGGGTTTGAACGCTGTTGCTTCGGCGTAACCAGAAAAATAAAAAACGTCTCTCCATTTTTTGGAGGGACGTTTTTTCGGCTCTGCGTCAACTGGTGTTGAAGAATAAATTTATCTTTTAGGAAAGTCTCCATGATAGGAGGCTTTTTGTTATTTTAGGCAGTTAATTGGTAGATGCGATTGAAGAAATTGGTTTGATTGCGAAA
>NZ_BAAIHN010000031.1:0-33441 GCF_054784775.1 Lacticaseibacillus boliensis | reverse complement strand
TCAGAGCGACCAGGAAATTGAGACTTACATTGAACAACTGAATAATCGACCACGCAAGGTCTTAGGCTGGAAGACGCCATCAGAAGTCTTCATGGGTAAAAAGTTGCACTTGAGTTGACAATTCGTCACAACAAAAAAACGCCTTGGCGGTGAGGCCAAGGCGTGGATCAATGGTTCGATGAGTTGGGCAAGATCAGGCTGAACACCGTGCCTTGCGGTTGGTTGTCGGCGACGGTCAGCTTGCTGTTGGTCAGCGTCGCCAGTTGCGTGGCGATCGCCAGCCCCAAGCCGGTGCCGGCGACGGTGCCGCGCACGTCGGCGCTGCGATAGAAACGCTCGAAGATATGGGCTTTGTCTTCGTCGCTGATGCCGCTACCTTGATCGCTGACGGCAATCACCGGCGCACCGGCGTCGTTTTGCGTCAGGGTCACCGTGATCTGGCTGGTGGCAGGCGAGTATTTTGACGCGTTGGTCACCAGGTTCAAGACGATCTGCTCAAGGGCGCTTTGATTGCCTTGAACGTGGATATCCGGCGTGATGGCAGTGGTGACGGTTTGGGGAAAAGTCCCGCTCAGCTTGTGCATGATATGTTGCAACGCGGCGCTGAGATCGAGCGGTTGCAGATCCAGCGCCAGGCAATCTGCGCGCGACAGCTGCAGGAGCTCATCGATCAGCTGTTGCATCTGCCGAGATTCTTCGGTGATGTAGCGCACGGATTTGGCGATGATCTCCGGATGGGCTTCGCCGTGGCGTTCGATCAGCTGCGAGTGGCTGCGGATCGTGGCGATCGGCGTGCGCAGTTCATGCGCGGCGTTCATGACGAAAAGTTTCTGTTGTTCTTGGCGCTCGTTGAGCATGCTCAGCAGTTCGTTGAAATTCTTGGCCAGCTCGGTGACTTCGGTCGGCTGCTTCGGCACCGGCAGCTGCATGGCGCCAGGCTCTTTGGCCGTCGCGATCACTTGCGTCGTGTGCGACAAGGCAGACAGCGGATCCGTCAGCCGCTTGACCAGCCGCTGGATGTATAGCGGCGCGAGAATCAAGGTTAACACCAGCAAAAACGCGGTGATCTGCATGACCCGCCCCAACACCTTCAGCTGCGGCTCCATGCTTTGCCACAAGGTGTAATAGATGCCGCGTGAATGCACCAGCCGGTGGTAGAGAAACCCGATCTTCGGGCGGTAATACACATGCGTCAACAGCGGCACCTTGATCGGTTTGACCTTCAAGATGGTGTCGGTGTGCGGCGACAGATAGCGCTTGACCTTGGCGTCTTTGCGCTTGTTGTGCACCATCACGTAGCTGGCGCTGGTGTCTAGCGTGCTGTTGCGGCGCCAGTCTTCCCAGTCGTTGTTGCCGTCGATCACGGCTTTTTTGAGGCTGGAGGTGATGTGGTCTGTGGTGGTGCTGACCTCTTCTAGCAGCTGATGGCCGACGGCGACAACGATCAAGACGCCCAACGTGACGGTCACGCCGACGATCAACATGATCAAGCTGCGGAGCATGATCGCCGCGCTGGACTGATTACGTTTTTTCATGAGTTACTCCGCTGCGACCTGATCAGAAAGCATGTACCCGACGCCGCGTACCGTGTGGATCAGCTTGCTGGCGTTGTTGTCGATTTTGCTGCGCAGGTTGCGGACGTACACGTCTAAGATGTTGGGCTGGCCGTCAAAATCGACGCCCCAGACTTCATCTAACAACGATTCTCTGGAACACGGTTCGTTTTGGTTGGCGATCAGCGCCACCAGCAGTTCGTATTCGCGCTGGGTCAACGGGATGATGTTGCCGCCGCGGGTCACGCGCTTGGTGTCGGTGTTCACCGTCAAGTCCGCGACGGTGTAGCTGGCCGCGGTGGTGGGTGCCGGCTCGCTGTGACGCAAGGCGACTTCGATGCGCGCCAGCAGCTCTTCCATCTCAAACGGCTTGGTGACGTAATCGTCGGCGCCGCCGGTCAACCCGGCGACCTTATCGCCGATGTAATCGCGCGCCGTCAACATGATGATCGGGATCTGACTGGTTTTGCGGATCCGACGCAAGACACTGAACCCGTCTAGGCGCGGTAACATCCAATCTAAAATGATCAGATTCACCACGGCTTCGTTGTCATGAAACAACTTCAACGCTTCCAGGCCGTCTTTGGCACAGATCACATTGAAGTCTTCCAGTTCAAATTCGGTGGTCAATGAATCTGCAAGTCCTGCTTCATCTTCAACTAGTAGTATGGTTGTTTTCAAAAGAATATTCCTCCAGCGTTGGTTCAAATCAGCAAAGCTGCTGTTATCAGTTTGCCACGGCACAGCGGGCAAGTAAAGAAAGCTACTTCTAGCGTAACCCTGATCGAGGCAGGTGGCGGTTAACGAAAGGTTAAGATTGGCTGGATTCGCACCCAAAAAAGCCAGCGAGGCACCGCCGTTACAGGCGTTGCCAACCGCTGGCATCAGAGTTATTGAGAGATTGCTTGGTGGGTGGCCTTTTTGGCTTTGCGGCCTTCGACCAGCCGCTGGACCAGCATCGAGCTGGCGACGTTGCCGGTCGAGTTTAATAAGGTCGCCGGCACGTCGATGATCGTTGAGATGACGATCAACAACGGGATCGTATCGGTCGGGTAACCGAACATGGTGACGATCAGCGTTTCTGCGATCATGCCCCCGACAGGGACGGCGCCCATGACCGCGCCGACGAAGAAGCCACCGGCGATGATCGCCAGGATCGCGCTAGGCGAGGTAATGCTGTGACCAAACAAGAGAAACAAGAAGGAAACTTTAAAGACGCCGCCGATGGCCGAGCCGTCTTTATGGATGTTGGCCCCCAGCGGGATCACGGTGTCGACGATGTCGGGCGCCACGCCAATGTCTCTTGCTGCCGTCAAGTTGACCGGGATGCACGCGGCACTGGAGCTGGTTGCGATGGCGGTGATCGCCGGGATCGACACGTGGCGCCAATATGCCTTGATCCCGGCCTTGCCGTTGGCCAAACCGGCGTACAAGGTGGTGAATCCGAAGAAATACACGACCGTCAAGGCGAGATACAGCACGAAGCTGCGCAGATAGCCGCCGACGATCTGGCTGCCTAGCGTCCCGACGACGCCGGCGAAGTAGCAAGCCAATCCAAACGGGGCATACATCATGACAAACGACACCGCTTTGAGCACGACCGCGTTGCCGGAAGCCAAGAGTTTGCGTGCCGGCTCGCCGGCCTTGCCGCTGGCACTCGTGGCGATCCCCACAAGCAACGAGAACACGATCGTGGCCAGCATGTGTGATTTCGACAGCAGCTTGGTGAAATCATCGACGGTGAACAGCTCGACGATCTGTTGCAACATCGGGGTGCTGGTTGGGGTGCTTTTGACGTCGCCCATCATCGCCTTGAGGTGTGGCAGGTCGCTGGCTTGGACCAGCGGGAAAAGTCGCACCCCGATGTAGCCGACGATCGTGGCGGTCAACGCGGTGAACAAAAACACCCCGATGGTCGCCCCGAGGATCTTGCCCAGCCGGGCCTTGTTGCCCATCTGGCCGATCGCGCTGGCGATGGAAAAAAAGATCAAAGGGATCAGCAGCATGTACATCAGGTTCAGAAACAATTCGCCAAAAGGCTGTAGCACGATGGCTTTTTTCCCGACCACGGCCCCAACCACGCCGCCAATGATCACACCACCCAACAAGAGAAACGTACTCCGGTAATTTCGTAAGGCTTTCACGTCAGTTTAACCCCGTCTTCATTATTTTTTAATAAATTGTAATCGATGCCAGACGGTATGACAAGTGGGGAATAAAAAAAGTTATGATTGGGAATAATCTTTGCGTGACAGGTGCACTGCGGTCAACACGCCCAGGCCGAGGGCGATCAGAAACATGATGACAAAGCCGATGGTAGAGTCTTTGCCCGGCAGGCCGCCGGTGTTCATCCCCCACAGCCCCGACACCAAAGCCGGCACGGCGACCACCAAGGCGGCGGAATCGAGATATTTCATCAGGTGGTTCAAGTTGTTGTCCATCATGTCGCTGAACAAGCCGCCGATCGCCTCGAGCAAGTCGCGGTATAAGGCGATCATTTTCTTGGCCTGGCGCTCGCGCAGCTGGATGCGATAAACCAGCGTGGCGTTGGCCTCGCCGGTCAAGAAGTGGTCGTCTGCCAGCAGCGCGTTGACGGTCAGCGCCATGTCTTGCAAGGTGTGGTCTAAGAACACGACTTTGCGCACGGTGTCTGCGAGGTTGAACAGCTCCTGGTTTTTGGTGGTCGTGCGCGCCGCTTGATCCAACGCGTCGATCTGTTTCTTGGTGGCTTCAAGCTCGAGCAGAAAATGAACATAGATCCGTAGCAACATTTTGCCCAGCAGTTCCTCAAAATCATCAAAGCGGTCGTCGCGGTCCAACAGGTTCTGCCACAGCGTCGAGGTTTTGGCAAAATGAATGATGAGCAGGTCTTCTGCGAGCACGACGGTCACCGGCTCCAGCCGCGTTTCGATCGCTGAATCTTCTTCGCCGGCGAGATCCATCAGCACCAGCGAACGGGCATCTGCCAAGGCGGTGTTGGCCAGCTTTTCAAAGCGCGTGACTTCGACGGCTTCTTCGTCTGCGGCAAACAGATCGTGCGGCAAGTCGAAGCGGTCTGCCAGCTCGTGTTCTTCTTCGTCTGCGGTGTTTTCTAAGATGATGATGTTGCGGCCGTCAGCGTCGCTGGGTTGCACGCGGCCGTCTTTTAAGACATACGATGAAATCATGGCGCGCCTCCTTTGTTGTGATACCTTAAGCGTATCAAAATCAAGTCAAGCGACGCCAGGATGGTGCTTGCCACCAAAAAAGCCTCACGCCAAACCACTGATAGGTTTGGCGTGAGGCTAAGCTACGTTTATGGCAAAATGTGGCCGGCCGCCAGGTACAAGTCGTACCATTCTTGGCGGGTCAGCACGACGTCACCGCCGGCCGCGCTTTCTTCGAGGTGCTTGGGGTTCATGGTGCCCAAGATCACCTGGATGTTGGCCGGATGCCGCAAGATCCAAGCGGTGGCGATGGCGTTTTTGGTGACGTGGTGGGCGTCGGCGACACGCTGCAAAGCGTCGTTGAGTTCCGGGAACTTCGGGTTGTCGACGAACACGCCGCCAAACATGCCGGTTTGAAACGGCGACCAGGCCTGCACGGTCATGTGCTTGCGGCGAGAATATTCCAACATGCCGCCGTCATGGTCGATGCTGTCGGCGTCTTGCATGTTCACGTGCATCCCGGCATCGATGGCGCCCGTGTGCATCAGCCCGAACTGCAGCTGGTTGATGACCAGCTTCTGGCTGAGGACGTCTTGCAACATCGAGACTTGTTGCGGGTTGAAGTTCGACACCCCGAAGTGCCGCACCTTGCCTTGGGTCTGCAGCGCGTCGAACGCTTCGGCCACGTCGTCCAGTTGCATCAGCGGATCTGGCCGGTGCAACAAGAAGCTGTCGAGGTAATCGATGTGCAGCCGCTGCAGAATGCCATCGACGGCAGCCAGGATGTGTTGTTTGGAAAAGTCATAGCGCTTGCCGAACACGAGCCCGTCGTGGCTGCGCGCAGGGTCTAAGACGATGCCGCCTTTGGATTGGATATAAAAGTCATCGCGGGTGAGCCCGGCGGCTTGCATCGCCTGGGCAAAAACGGTTTCGGATTTGCCGTCACCGTAGATGTCTGCGGAATCGATGAAGTTGATGCCGTTGGCCTTGGCGGTTTTCAGGATCGTTGCGGCGTCTTGGACGCTGAGTTGGTCCATGCGCATGATGCCCAGCGCGATGGCAGAAGCCTGCATGTGGGTGTTACCGATTTGAATCTTTTTCATAAGTGTTCACTCCTTTATCAATTCCAACGTAGCGCATTCGTCTCATAATGGCAAGTGCTGGCCATGCGAGCGCCAAGCCAGCAATCTCGGCCGACCTTTGTTATAATGAGCCCAAGTTTGGGAGTGAGAAAGAGAAGGCATTATTATGGAAGTTGCACATGCAAGACGTTGGTGGGCGCTGACGGCATTGGGCTTTTTTGCGTTCATGACGAATCTGGATGGCTCGGTGGTCAACATCGCCGTGCCGGTGATGGCCAAAAGCCTGGGGGTTTCGGCCAGCCGGATGGTCTGGGCGACCTCGGTGTATCTGATCGTGTTAAGCGCGCTGTTGTTGCCGTTTGGCAAACTCGGTGACCTGATCGGCAAACCGCGGATCTTCAAGTGGGGCACCGGCGGGTTCATCATCGGGTCGGTGCTGGCCGGGATCGATCTGGGATTCGGCTTTTTGATCTTCGCGCGGATCGTGCAGGCCACAGGGGCTTCGATGACGCTGGCCAACACCTATGGCATCGTGACCTCGAGTTTTGACGCCCAAGAGCGCGGCAAGGCGATGGGGTTTGTCGGGACCTTCGTGGCGCTAGGAAGCGTCGCCGGGCCGGCGGTCGGTGGCTTGGTGCTGTCGGTCGCCCAGTGGCCGGTGTTGTTTTGGATCAACGTGCCCTTTGGTCTGGTGGCCTTGGGGTTGGCGTTGTGGGCGATGGGCAATGGGGTGCCGATGCCCCAACACTTCGATGGGTTAGGTGCGCTGTTGCAGGCCGTTGCGATCGCCGCCGGCTTTTGGGGGCTGAATCTCAGCCAAACCGATGGCTTCACGGCGCCGTTGGTCGTGGGGTTGTTGGCAATCGCCGTGATCGCATTAGGCGGCTTTTTGGTGCGCGAGCGACACACCGAGACGCCGCTGCTGGGCTTGGCGATTTTTCGCAACCAGATTTTTACGCTCGGGGTGGTGACGGTGTTTTTGGTGTTTATGGCGCAGTTTTTCACGACGGTGTTGATGCCGTTTTACCTCGAAGACGCGTTGCACCTGTCGCCTGGGGTTTCCGGGGCGCTGTTGACGTTGTATCCGCTGATGATGGTGTTTTGTGCGCCGCTTGGCGGCATCCTCGCAGATAAGTTGAATGTGGCGGTGGTGGCGCTTGTGGGGGTCGCCATCATCGCCGTGGGTAGCGGTGCGTATTGGTTCTTGGCGCTGAGCAGTCCGCTGTGGATCTTCGCTGGCATCACGGTGTTGTTAGGGATCGGTGGCGGTATCTTCCAATCACCGATCGGCGACATCGTGATGTCGGTCGTCCCCAAAGCTCAACTAGGCGTCGCCGGCAGCTTCAACGCCTTGGCCCGCAACCTGGGGATGGTCGCCGGCACCAGCGTCACGACGACATTGTTGTTTTCGCGCATGAGCGCGATCGCAGGCCGCCGGGTCGTGACTTTTCCCGCCGACCAGCCGCAATGGTTCATCTCGGGGATGCATCTGGCGATGGTGGTGGCGACGGTTCTGGTGGTAGCCGCAGCGCTGGTGTTGTGGCGCATGGTGCCGAAATGGCAGGCGTTTGCCACAGATAAGTAAAGTGAAACATGCCGGCACCGCTACCCGATCAGGGGCGATGCCGGCGTGTTTGGTTGGTTGAAATTAATTTTGGGCACGACAAAGACGCGTTTTGAGGTACCAAAACGCGTCTCGGCAGGCCAATCCTTGCCTAGCTCTTCGTTGTTTTTATTCATCTTATATGGGTGGTACGGTTCGATTACCCTGTCCTTGCCGTGGTATGGTCACACAGCTTCATGGCGCGTGCGCTCTGGGTAGTAGGATCCCGGCACAAGGCCGGCGAACCCGATCCAGTATGCCCCCCAGGAAGCAAGCGACCCTGCAGTGCCGCTTCAAGGAGACACGATGAATTCGTTATTAAGATAACACGGGCACAAGCTAAATGCAAGCGATTTACTGATATTTTTTTAAATTGGTCTATCATTGATTGGCTGCTATTATAATAGGAAATACGTTGATAAAAAGTAACAATCTATAAAATTGGTTGATCAAATTGAAAACAGTTAACAATAACAAATGCGCGATAAATGTTGCTATAACGGCCAGCATTGAGTTTTGCTTTAAAGCGATCTGATAATTTACGTAATTTATACATTAAATTAATCTGGTAACGGTATCATCCTCTGCCGCCGACGTGCTATGATAGAAGTAAAGCAGGAGGTAGCGCAATGAAAGATACGAAACGACTATGGAGTGTGGTTGCCGTTGGCGTTTTGGCATTGCTCTTGGCGTTTGTCGGCGGCCAGCCGCTTTGGGCGCAAGCCGTCATCACCTTGGCCGGCGGCGTGATCGCCTTGATCATGTTGGTGGATATGATCAAGACGCTGCGTTCAGGGAATTTTGGCGTCGACCTGCTGGCCATCACCGCGGTGGTTGCCACGTTGGCCGTCGGTGAGTATTGGGCTGCCTTGATCGTGTTGGTGATGCTGACAGGCGGTGACGCGCTGGAAGAATATGCCGCCAAGGTCGCCAGTCGCGACCTCAAACAACTGCTCGATAACGCCCCGGCCGTCGCCCATCGGCAAGGCGAATCCGGGTTGCAAGACGTCGACGTGGATGACGTGGTCGTCGGCGACACCTTGATCGTCAAGCCCGGCGAGCAGGTGCCAGTCGACGGAACGGTGGTGTCAGGCACGAGCCTCGTCGATGAAGCCAGCTTGACCGGCGAATCGCGTCCGGTGGAAAAGGCACCTGGCGCGGATTTGATGAGTGGGACCGTCAACGGGGATGCCGCCTTGACCATGACGGTGACCCAACCGGCGGCAACCAGCCAGTATCAAGGGATCGTGCGGCTGGTGAAAGAAGCCGAGGCCAAGCCAGCGCATTTTGTGCGGATGGCAGACCGGTACGCGGTGCCGTTTACGGCCGTTGCGTATGTGATCGCCGGGTTGGCCTGGGCGTTCAGCGGCGACCCGGTGCGTTTCGCGGAGGTGCTGGTGGTCGCCAGCCCGTGCCCGCTGATCTTGGCGGCGCCGGTGGCGATGGTTTCGGGGATGAGTCGCGCCAGTCGGGCCGGCGTCATCGTGAAGTCGGGGACGACGCTGGAAAAGCTGGCGGCGGCCAAGACGATCGCGTTTGATAAAACCGGTACGCTGACGCAAGGGGTGTTGGCCGTCGATGCCGTGCAACCGGTGGGCGATTGGCAGAAACAGGAATTGTTGACGATCGCCGCCAGCGCAGAGCAGCATTCGACCCACATTTTGGCTCGATCGCTGCTGGAGGCGGTGGGCGATGCCAAGTTGCAGTCGGTGATTAATGTCGAAGAAGTGACCGGCAGCGGCGTGAAGGCCCAAGTCGCCGGGCATCTGGTCCTTGTTGGGCGTGCCGCGTTTGCCCAAGCCCCGCAAAAAGTCGCCGCCACCGCCGTGCATCTCAACATCGACGGCCAATATGCCGGTTATGTGACCTTCACCGACCGCGTGCGGCCAGAGGCCAAGGCCACGATCGCGCGGCTGCACCAGCTGGGCATCGGCGATACCCTGATGATCTCAGGCGACTCTCAGGCGGTGGCAGAAGACGTCGCCGCCACGGTCGGCATCGATCATGTCCATGCCCAGCAACTGCCTGCCCAAAAAATCGCCGTGCTTGCCACCGTGCCAGAAACGGGCCGGCCGGTGGTGATGGTTGGCGATGGGGTCAACGACGCGCCGAGTTTGGCGACGGCAGATGTCGGCATCGCCATGGGCGCCCACGGCAACACCGCGGCGTCTGAATCGGCCGACGCGGTGATCTTGCCCGACGACCTGAGCAAGGTGGCAGACGCCGTCGTGATCTCGCAAGACACCTTGCGCGTCGCCAAAACCGCCGTCGGTATCGGCATCGCGATCTGCACAGTCTTGATGGTGATCGCCAGCTTCGGCGTCATTCCCGCGATTTTTGGGGCGATGCTACAAGAAGTCGTCGACACCGTGACGATCTTGGCGGCGTTGCGGGCACGTCACGGGCGGGCCTTAGGACGTTTGCAGGACTGAGGGCGGCGCGCTAAGATGAGTTTAGCGTATCAAGGAAGGAAGCGTCATCGTGAAAGCAATCGTGATTGAAGAAGCCGGCGGACCGGAAGTGTTGCAGCTCAAAACCGTCCCCACCCCGCAGGTGAAACCAGGCTGGAGTTTGGTGAAGGTCAAAGGCTTTGGCATCAACCACTCGGAGATCTACACGCGCAAAGGCGAATCGCCGAGTGTGCATTTTCCACGGATCCTGGGCATCGAGTGTGTCGGCGAGGTGGCTGAAACCACCGACGCCGCGCGGCTGCCCGTCGGCTCGCGGGTCGTCAGCTTCATGGGCGGCATGGGTCGCGAATTTGACGGCGGCTACGCGGAATATGCGCTGTTGCCGAATCAACAGATCTATCCGGTGCAAACCAAGCTGTCTTGGGCGGCGTTGGCGGCGGTGCCGGAGACTTACTTCACGGCTTACGGGTCGTTGCAAAACGCGCATGCCGATTCTGCCAAAACGCTACTTGTCCGCGGCGCCACCAGCGGCGTCGGGGTCGCGGCCGTCAAGCTGGCCAAGGCCTTGAACCCGGCCATCACCGTCAGCGGTAGCAGTCGCAAGCCGGCAAAATTTGACCGGTTGACCCAAGCCGGCTTTGACCAGGCGGTTTTGGATCAAGACGACAAGCTTCAAACCAGCGCGCACTTTGACGCGATCATCGAGCTGGTCGGGGCCAAGACGCTGATGGATTCAGTCGCACACTTGCAGCCAGGCGGGTATTGTTGCCTTACCGGCGGGTTGGGCGATCAATGGACGGTGCCGGATTTCGATCCGTTTGCGCTTCCCAGCGGTGCGTCGATCACCAACTTCGAGTCGGGGGCGGCCAACACCCAAGCCGCGTTTAACGCCATGCTGCGCTTGATCGAAGCGCACCACATCGATGTCGAACCGCGCGAGACCTTTGATCTGGCGCACACCGGCGACGCCCAAGCGTCGCTTGAAGCCGACGACAGTTTTGGTAAAGTCGTGGTGTTGGTTTAACGAAAAACACCACCAAGACAAAATTAAAGTTAACGAAATAACCACGATGATTACAGAGATGTACGCGCCATAAAGCACCGCATTTGCGTAGAAGGGCCATGCCAAGCAAATCCTAAGTTCGGGATTTACTTGGCATGGCCCTTCTACTCTATGCTAAAACCGCTTTATGTCGCAGCCACTTTTGTTAGCGGAGAAATCAGTTGAAAAACCAGGTGCTGGCCTTGGCGTATAGCGCCTGCACGGTTTCGGGCCGGTCTTCGCCAGGGAGGTCTTGGCGACTCTTTTGGCCGGTTCGGGTTAAGACATAGCACAGGCCTTGGTAACTTTCACGATAAGTGGCCAGCTCGGTGGTATCCAGTGTCAGCGGCAGACCCGGTACCGCGGGAATCAGTTCATCGCGTTCGTAGATACAATCGCCGTCGAGGATCTTCCAGACGCCGTTTTGCTTTTCCAGACGGGTGAAGATCCGGGCGTATGAGTGTAAATCGACGGCTTGATCGCTGAGCTTGACACGCGGTGACAACATCATCACGGTCATTTCGCCAATGGCTTTGTCGCCGTTGACCCATACCGTGGTGGCGTTGATCTTGTGCTTAGCGCCCCCGCCGTTGGCCTGAGCGACTTTTTCAAAATAGCCCTTGGCCGAGCCGTCGTACCAAGACACGTGGATCTTGGCATCGTCGGCATAGCAGGCGGCTTCTTGGGCGTATAAGCTGTTGTCGCGGCAGTAGCGCTCATATTCGAGAAGCTCGCGGATCTCTTGGCGGGCAGCTCCGGTTTGTTTGTCGGTTTGGTCTAATGGCAGGTCATAGAATTGTTTGGTCATAATTGTTTCTCCTTGTTAAAGGTTCAGCGCGTTGTACATCACGACCAGCGGCGAATCTGGGAGCCGGTGGATCCGTGGTTGCATCTGCGCGGTGTCTTGAACATTACCGTTGGGCATTGTGGTGATTGGCGCGTCGTTTTGCGTGTCACCGGCAATGATCGCGTCAACCCCTGAGATGAGCTGGCTGAGCGTGTGTTCGGCAAAAGCGTCTGTGCGGTGCCCTGAAAAAAGTTGAGCGCTATCGCCGAGCATCTCTTGGAGGCGGCGCAGGCCGGTCTGCCAAGTGGCCAATGACGCGCAGCGGATGTCGTAAAGTTCGCTCATGACCATGGTCGCCAGGCTGTCGCCGGTAAACGCAAGGTGGTGGGCGATATCGACATAACACATACTGCCCAGCGAATGACCCGGCGTCGCCAGCGCCTGCAAGACGGTGCCACCCAGGTCGAAGCGATCGCCGTCTTGCACCGGGCGATAGGTGAGATTAGCCTGTGGTGACATCGCGGCCTGCATGTGGGCAACGAGGGCTTGGTTGTGGCCGCTGGCGACATCCACGGCGTGCAGGCGGAAGGCTGGCGCAAAAGCGTCCCGCAAGATCGCGTCGTCGGCCGGATTCATGTACACCTGGTCGAACCACACGGCACCACCGGTATGGTCGGGATCGCCGTGGGTCAGCAGGCACATGACAGGTTTGGCCGTTAATTTGCGGATCTCATCGACGAGTCCAGCATCGATGCCAAACCCGGCATCGATCAACGCCGCGCGTTGCGTCCCGATCACTAATTGCTGAGAGAACTTGATCGGCCGATCGGTGATGTTTTCGCTGATGTTATACACGTTGTCAGCCACTTGGGCGACGGTATACAGATTAGGCATGGCGATCACATCCGATCTTGGAGGTGCAAAAGCGTCACGGCGTTGCCAGAAGCGATCTGGGCTTGTGCTTCTGCACTCAGCGACGATGAGGTGAGGAAGGTCAAGGCGTCGTCGGGATGGTTATACGGGTAGTCCAGCGAATATAGGAGATGCTCGCTGCCGACTTCGGTGGTGGCAAGCTGCAGCTGGGCAGGGAAGAACATGCCGCTTGGGGTGATGTAGAAGTTTTCCCGATAAGTTTGGCTGATGCTGCGGTTCAAGTGGACGGTCAAGCCCAGTGTCTGGTCCATGCGTTCCAAGAAGTTAGGCACCATCTCGCCCCAGTGGCCGGTGATGATGTGCAGGTTGGGATGGCGATCGAACACCCCGGCTAAGATCAAGCGGATCATTTGGACACCAAGGTCTTCATGCCAGCCCCAACCGGCGCCGGCAAAGGTGAAGGCGGTCAGTTCCGACCAGCCTTGGCTTTGATAGTAATGTTCGCTGATGTCTGCGGGAATGACCGCCGGGTGAAAATACAGCGGCACGTCTAAGGCTTCGGCCTTGGCAAAAATTAGCTCGTACATCGGGTCATCGAAGAAATGACCGTCATAGTAGCCGTGGATCATCGCGCCTTGCAGGCCCAGTTCGTTAACGGCACGGTCTAGTTCAGCCGCTGCGGCTTCGGGATCGCCGACTGGTAACGTGGCCCAGCCGCCGAAGCGATCGGGATGGGGTTTGATCGCTGCTGCCAGGTCGTCGTTGGCCATGCGACACAAGTCAATGGCGACTTTCGGGTCGAGGTTTTGCGGGGTGTTGTCCCCGTAACCCATGATTTGCATCTGGATGTCGTTGGCGTCCATGAACGCCAGACGCTGGTCACCGGCGCTAGTCAGCTCGGTGTTGTCGCGCTTGGTTTTGGCGACGAATTCTTCGATGCTGTGGTCGTCTGGGTTTTTGTGCGGGTTGGTCGGTAGTGGCAGGTATGGTTGTGCGGCCGCATTGACGCGTTGAGATTCCCAATGTTCTTCTAAGGTGATTAATTTCATGATGTTTGCCTCCTGATTGATTGATTCTCATTCTACAAGGCGGCATCACATCGGCATACCTGCGTTTGTTGTCAAAAGACGGCGATTTGTCACTTTAGCGACAGGATGAGCCCCGGATCGGGCACGAGCTGGCGGTAGATCGTGATCAGCTCGTTCCGTTGGGCTTGAGGATGGGTCGCGACCAGGTGGGCGAAGCTGATGATCATGCGGGCAAACAATTCACTCGCCAGCATCGCTTCCGGCGTGCTGGTGGCACGAATGTTGAGGACGCGGTGCATGTCACGTACCAGGTATTGCACGATCTGTTCATCGGCTTGGCCCCAGAAGATCATGGCGATGGCAGGACGGTCGGCGAGCATGATGTCGACGGTCATGGCCGCGGCGTGGTCGTGGGAATCCAGCAGCCGGTCGCTGTGTTGCAGAAGCTGGTTGATCAGCCGGGCGATCTTGATTTCGATGATGTCAGTCAGGCCGCGATAGTGACGGTAGTAGGTTTGGCGGGCCACGTGCGCATGTTGACACAAGGTACTGACGCGGATCGTGTCAAAAGCGTCACCGGCTTCAAATGCGGCTTGCAACGCGGCAAACAACTTGTCTTGCGTCATCTGCAGGCGCTTGTCTGGCGTTTGGTATTGGGCAATCGGAATTTTAGGAACAGCCATGATTTTTCTCCCTCTCCGTAATTGATGCTTTCATTATAGCTGATAACTGAGGCCATTTTGGCACAGTGAAGGTTGTGTTTGAATCGATGTCACCCTATCATGGATGGGTGGCAAGAAAGCCACAAACGCAAAAATCTCAGGATTTGGATCTGATTAATGGAGGCAATATGCTAGTTGTACAATTTGGCGCGCAAGCACATCCTAGTGTGACCACGGCGTGCACGTTCGACAATTTGGCCATGCAAAGCGTAGGTGAAACTGATGCCACAGCGTCGTGATCTGGCCCGCGAACGAATGAAGCAGGCGGTAGCAACGCTGTTGCAAACTGAATCGCTGGCGGCAATCACGGTCCGGCAGATCGTCCAAACTGCAGGTGTGGCGCGGTCGACGTTTTATCGCAACTTCGATGACAAGGCCGACTTTTTGCAGTGGTTGCAACAAGAATTGGTGGCCGAAACTGCCCGCCAGTTTGTGCCGGCAGACGGCCAGCACGCGCCCAACTTTGCGCGATTTTACGCTTACGCGCAACAAAACCGGGCGTTCATGCGCGCTTTTTTGACCGAGCAGCGCTGGCCGGATTTTGTCTCGGCACTGTATGCCACCGCCCATCAACGCTACACGCGTTTGCTGGACGGCAGGCAAACCGCCGTGCCCACCGACACGCTGGTCACGTTCTTGGTCGGGGGGCACGTCAACTTGTTTTTGAGCTGGCTACAAAGCGAGCACCCGCAAGCGCCTGCCAAAATGGCGGCGTATCATGATCGACTCGGGCGCGAAGGCGTCATGAAGGCGTTACATGTGAATTTGTCTTGAAACGGGACACATTGGTGCGGATGTGTGCTGGTACCGCGCTTGCGTTGCCGCTAAACTGATGATGTTGAATGTGATCGAGCAATTCAACGCGCAGAATAGTGAACGTGAAAGGACGCGATATCATGGCATTTGTTGAGGTTAAAGGCGCTAAGTTACATGTATCGGTTTCCGGCAAGGGGCCGGTGTTGATTTTGGTTCCCGGCGCCAACGGGACAGGGGACATTTTCACCCAATTAGCAGCTTATCTGCAAGATCGCTACACGGTGGTGCGTTTTGACCGCCGCGGTTATGGCGATACGGTGATGACCACGCCGCTGCCGGCAGAGGCCGCAGACTTTGATAGCCATTACCGGCTGACCACCGATGCCCAAGATGTGATCGCGCTGGCCGACCACTACAGTCCAGACCGACCCGTGTTTGTGATGGGGTCGTCGTCTGGGTCGATCGTGGCGGCGGAAGCCTTCACCATGCGCCCGGAGCGCATCGCGCGGATCGTTTTGCACGAGAACCCGCTGACGACGATCATCGACACCGAAGTCCAACAGGCCAATGATCAAGACGCTGTGGAAACAGCTTTGCGCGGGGACATGGCGGCAGCGCGAGACAAGTTTACCAAAGCCTTGAAAGTGCAACCGATCGATGCCAAGATGATGGGCATGTCTGCCAACGGCCAAAAGCCCGACAAGAAGCGCTTGGCAGGCATGATGTACTGGTTTAAATATGAGATCTTGCAATACACCAACCAGACCATTGACTGGGATGTGTTCAAGGCTAACCGCGATAAGGTACGCTTGCTGATCGGAACCGATTCTGTCGGTTCCGTGCCGCCTGAGATCACCAAGGCGATCGGGAAAATGCTGGCGGTGCCGGTGACCGTGATTCCCGGCGGGCACCTTGGTTACGCGCAAAAACCAGAAGGCTTCGCGGAAACACTGGCGGCCGTCTTAGATCTGCGTTGATGCTAACCAAAAAGCGAGTTGCCTCACTTGGCCAATGGCCGGACAGTGGGGGCAACTCGCTTTTTGATTACCAAGGCAAGGCGCCGGCGTTTTCGGTGAAAGTCATGCTTGCCGGCTTGGCGGTCAAGGCCAGCTCGACGACGTGCGCGGCCCCTGTTTGGATCGACTGCATTCCTTTTGGCGCCGGCTGGCTTGGGTCGCGGCCGCCAAAAGCCGTGGCGGTCCAGCCGGGGTTGACCGAATTGACCGGGATGTTGGCTGCGGCCAGCTCTTTGCCAAAGCAGATGGTGGCGAAGTTCACCGCGGCTTTTGAGGCTTGATAGCCCAGCGAGTTGACCTGGTAGAAGCGCGATTGCGGATCGCTGGCCAGCCCCAGCGACCCCATGTTGCTGGAAAGGTTGATGATCTGGGCGTCGTCGGCCTTTTTCAACAGCGGGATCATCGCCTGCGTGACCGCCACCAAGCCGAAGAAGTTGACGTCAAAATCTTGCCGCATGACGGCGGTGCTCATGGTGCTGGCCGGGGCGTGGTGGTCTAGCGCCACGCCGGCGTTGTTGATCAGGATCGATAAGTACCCGTAATCGGCGGCGATGGTGGCTGCCGCGGCATCGATCTGGGCTTGGTCGGTGACATCCAGCTGGATGAACGTCGCCGTGCCACCGTCGGCTTGGATCTTGGCGACGGCGTTCTGGCCGGCTTCAGGATGCCGTGCACCGATTAAAACGCTTTGTCCGGCCTTGGCCAAGGCTTGGGCGGTGGCAAAACCGATGCCTTTGTCAGCACCGGTGATCAAGGTAATGGTTGGTTGAGACATAATAATCTTCCTTTCTTGAAGCTCACGCCATGAGTTTAGGGAATCTTTGCGGCAAGTGCAAGCAATCGCCAATAATTACTTGTATCTCTAAGAATTTGCGGGTATAGTTAGTGTACTAACTAGATGGAGGACACACATGGCGGATTTTGGTTATCTGATGGTGGCGCTGACCAAGCGCTTAAAAACCGCGCTGAATCGGGCGCTGAGCGATAGCGACTTGACGATCAGTCAATGGGCGGTCTTAGCCGCGGTCCAGCGGGCGCACCAAGACGTGACGGCCGCTGAGATTAGTCTGCAGCTGGCGATGGACAAGCCCACGGTTTCAGGCGTCGTGCGCCGGTTGGTCGCCAAAAACTTGGTGACGCTGACGCCTAAGCCCGACGATCGCCGCGCCCAGACCTTGGCATTGACAACAACTGGCCAGGCGGCGTTTCGCCATTGTGCGGGCTTGGCGGAGCAAACCGTTGATGCGTTTTTGACGCCGCTTGCCGAGTCCGATCGGGAAGTGCTGGTGACCTTATTGACAACCTTGGAGGAAGTAACTCGTGACGAAAATTTTAGTGCTCGGTAGTACTGGCAACATCGGTTGGCCGCTGGTTCAACAGTTGGCGACGACCCCAGAGGTACAAGTTGTCGCCGGCATCCACCGGCATGTGCCTGTGGCGATGCAGGCGCTTGGTGTGGCGACGGTGACGTTTGATTTTTTGAAGCCGCAGACCTTTGACGACGCCTTGGCCGGAGTCGAGCAAGTGTTTTTCGTGCGGCCGCCAGAACTGGCAGATCCGCAACACGACATGTTGCCGTTTGTCACGGCAATGGGCGAACACCACATTAAGCAGGTGGTGTTTGTGTCGTTGATGGGTGTCGAGAAAAATCCGATGGTGCCGCATCGTAAAATCGAGAAGATGATCGTCGACAGCGGCTTGCCGTACACCTTTTTGCGGCCGAGCTTTTTTATGCAGAACCTGACGACGACCCACGGGGATGATCTGCGAAAGCACCACGACCTGTTTGTGCCGGCGGGCAAGTCGGTGACCAGCTTCATCGATTGCCGCGATATCGCCGCGGCGGCCGCGGTTGTGCTCCAGTCTTCTGAGTATCTGAACCAAGCCATCACCATCACCGGGCCAGAAGCACTGTCTTATCAACAGGTGGCCGCGATCATGACCAAGGTTTGCGGCGTGAAGGTCACCTACAGCCATCCGGGGCTCTTGAAATTCCGGCGGGCGATGTTGAAACGCGGGATCAAAAAAGAATTCGTCAACGTGATGGTGATGCTGTATGTCATCACCCGGATGGGCAACGCCAAGGCGGTCAACGACAACTTGCCTAAGCTCATCGGCCGCCCGGCGAAGACGATGGCAGATTTTGCTGCGGCTGAATGTGCGCCGTTGTTGGCTGAAAAACAAAAGTAAGTTGCGTTTCCGGTTGGGTAAGGGTATAGTGAAATTCAATCGCACACGACTGATAGGAGGATCCGATGACAACGCATGTTCATCTGGCTGACCAATTATGCTTTAGCGTCTACAACGTCAACCGCTTGTTTAACAAGTTTTACGCCACAGCGCTGGCCGATTTTGAGCTGACCTATTCGCAATATCTGTTGCTGACGGCGCTTTGGGACACCGACCATCAAGAACTGCGCGACTTAGGTGAGACCCTGCATCTCAGCTCCAACACGTTGACGCCGCTGGTTCGGCGGCTCGAAGCGCGCGGCTGGGTACAACGGACGCATCCGGCGGCCGACAAGCGGCGCTTGGTCGTCAGCCTGACGGCTAAAGCCAAGTACAGCGAAGCCACGATCCATCAGGCACTGGCCGACTGTCTCGGCCGCTATGCCTTAACGCAAGACGATTATGAACAAGCCTTGGCTTTGAATCAGAAGCTGATCACCGCTTTGAATCAATGAGCGGTTGTTTTTTAAAGCTATTGATCGTGCACGACTAAATGAATTCAGGAGGAATAGAGAATGGATTTTGATGTGATTTTTATCGGTTCAGGCCACGCCAACTGGCATGCGGCGGTGGCGTTACGCCAAGCCGGCAAGCAGGTGGCGATCGTGGAAAAAGATCTCGTCGGAGGCACCTGCACCAACTATGGTTGCGACGCCAAGATCGCGCTCGACGGGCCGTTCCAGCTGGTCGAACAGCTGCAGCGGTATGAAGGCGCCGGGGTCACTGAGGTGCCGACGATTTCTTGGCCGGCGTTGATGACCTATAAACACCAACTGATCGACCCGCTGGCCCCGACGATGGCGCAGTTGTTCACCCAGCTTGGCGTGACGATGATCGAAGGCACCGGCAAACTGGTCGACGCCCACACCGTTGCCGTCAACGACAAGACGTATTCCAGCGAGTTCATCGTGCTCGGCACCGGGCAACGGCCGGCCAACTTGAACATCGACGGGCAAGACTTGATCCATGACAGCCGTGAATTCCTCGACTTGCCAGAGATGCCACAGCGGCTGGTATTCATCGGCGCCGGGATCATCTCCATGGAATTTGCCGCCATGGCAGCGATGCTCGGCCGCGAGGTACATATCGTGGAATTTAGCGATCACGCGCTGGGCGCCTTCAACCCGGCTTATGTCGCTAAACTGCAGGCCAAGCTCAGCGCCCAAGGCGTGCAATTCCATTTTGGTGAAGCGGTCCAAACCGTTGCGCAAACTGCCAACGGGATCGCGGTCACCACCGCCAACGGGTTGAAGCTGACCACGGACTATGTGCTCGGCGCCACCGGGCGGATCGCCAACGTTGAGAACCTCGGGCTTGAAGCGTTAGGCATCGAGGCCTCTCGGCGAGGGATCGTGGTCAACGACCACCTGCAAACAACCGTGCCGAATATTTTTGCCAGCGGCGACGTGCTCAACAAGACCCAACCGAAGCTGACACCAACGGCAACGTTTGAATCCAACTATATCGCCGGTGTCATCTTGGGCAACGACCAGCCAATCAGCTATCCGGTGATCCCAAGCGTCGTGTTTACGATGCCTAGGCTCGCCGAAGTCGGCGTCACCCCGGTGCAAGCCGCTGCTGCGCCAGACGACTACCGCGTGCAGACGCTGCCGTTTGGCAAGCAGCTGGCTTTTGAATTCAAGCATGCGCTTGATGCAGAAGCGACATTAGTATTTGACAAGGACGGCTTCTTGGCCGGCGCCAGCGTGTATGCCGACGATGGGGATGACTTGATCAACTTGTTGGTTATGATCATCAACGGCCACTTCACCGCCGCGCAGCTGCAACAGCAGATCTTCGCGTTTCCGAGTGCGACCAGCGGTGTGATCGATCTGCTGGCAGGGCTGCTGCCGCGCTGATCAGAAGTGAATCATCTTGAAGTCGTGAAGACGCGTCCGTTGGGGCGCGTCTTTTTTTGCGTCGGATAAATAACAGGCGTGATTCAGCGGCAGACGCAGCACGCAATCGAATCGCTAACAATTCGTTGTGAATAACACATTTAGAAGGTGTGTCTCTATTGGCTGGTCGCTGGTGTATTGGTGGGGCAACCAGGGGGGCTCGTGAAATTTAACGTAGCTGGTGTCGGTGATCTGGGCGCGAACCAATTGGAGGAAATCGATTCACTCCGCGATTTGTGGGAGTTTCGGCGTAAAAAAATGGCTTTGTGTGAACCGCAGATCTCGGTAAACACAAAGACATTTTTCACAATTTGTTATTCGGGCCAGACCAGATCGACACGATCTGTATCACATATTGCCGTATAATCTGTAGCTGGTTGGGTGTCGGTGATGATGGCATCGTAGTCGGTGAAGTTGGCGATTTTGAAGAAATGGGTGGTGTCGAACTTGGAATGATCGACCAATAAAATATTCTTTTCAGCTTTTTTCATAACATTCTTCTTCATCTCCGCAGAGCTGAAATTGGCCTCATATACGCCGTCTGGATCGATACCGCGTGCGGAGAAAAAGGCGATGTTGAAGTTGAACGAGTCGGTGATTGGATCTGATAGACTGGCGATGACGGTGCTGGAGTTGATCTTGACCTCACCGGAAGTCATGTAGATCTTGACGCTACTGTTGCCGGAACTTCCCAGCAACAATGCATGTTGCAGGCCGTTGGTGATGATAATCAGATTGGGAATAGACGTGAGAAACGGAATCATCTGATAAACGGTGCTGCTGGAGTCCAAGAAGATACACATGCCCGGGCTGATGAAGTCGCGGGCGAGCTCGCCGATCATTTTTTTCTGGGAGACGTTCAGCGACGCGCGATAAACATGACTGTATTCCGTGTTGGTGTTTTCGACGATCATCACGCCGCCGCGCAGTCGGCGGACGACGCCGTGTTCTTCAAGCCGGATGAGACAACGCCTGAGCGTGCTCGGACTACAATGGAAGACCTCACACAGTTGCGAATTGGTTGCGGTCTTGTGCTTGACCAGGTAAGCCAAGACCTCTGTTTCCCTGATGCTATCCATGTCATACCTCCATAAAATTTCTACCCCGTACCAGTATAACGCTTTCAATAACAGCTTTTAACATAAATGAATGATTTTGGTGAACAGATTTGACGACTTTCCAACAAACGCGTCAAACGTAGTCAAATTTAGAAAGCGCTTTATAATCATTGTAGTAATACAGCAACAGAATATGAAACAGGAGGCAATGAGATGAGTGTCGATGAACAAGAACTGCGCGCACTAATTTGTGACATTTGCAACAAAGTCTGGCAAAAAGGCTGGGTTGCGGCCAACGATGGCAACGTGTCAGTCAAACTTGATGATGATACATTCTTGTGCACCCCGACTGGCATCAGTAAGAGCTTCATCACGCCAGACAAGCTGATCAAGATCAACGCCAAAGCCGAGATCTTGGAACGCGAAGGCGACTATCGGCCGTCCAGCGAGATCAAGATGCACTTGCGCTGCTACCAAGACCGCGACGATGTCGGCGCCGTGTTGCACGCCCACCCACCGGTAGCTACGGCGTTTGCGCTGGCACACATGCCACTGGACAGCTATTCATTGATCGAAAGTGCCATCGTGATCGGCTCCATTCCAATCGCACCGTTTGGGATTCCGTCGACCGATGAGGTGCCAGACAGCATCGCACCTTTCCTTCCGGAACACGATGTGATCTTGCTGGAAAATCACGGGGCCTTGGCAGTTGGGTCGGATCTGATCACTGCGTATTATCGGATGGAAACCCTCGAGTTGGTCGCCAACACCATTTTCCACGCGCGGATGTTACTCGGCGGCGAGAAGGAAACCGAGATTCCACAAGCAACCTTGGAGAAGCTGTTCGCATTGCGGCCTAACTACGGCGTCACCGGTCGCCATCCCGGCTACAAGAAATACAGCTAACCAACAAGTAAGGAGGACCACAAATGAAAAAAGTGCTTGCTTTTGACTTTGGTGCTTCTTCTGGCCGGGCGATGTTAGGCATTTATGATCACGGGAGCTTGACGCTTGAAGAAATTCATCGCTTCAAGAATTATCCCAAAGAGATTAACGGCCAGCTTTTCTGGGACATCGACTACTTGTTTGGTGAAGTGCAAGTCGCGATCCACAAAGCCTTGGAACATCACGAAATCGACAGCATTGGGGTGGATACTTGGGGCGTCGATTTTGGCTTGATCGGTGCAGATGGCCAGTTGCTACAACCGCCGCGGAGCTATCGGGATCCCCACACGCAAGGCGCGGTGGAAAAAGTCGGTCAGCACCTTGACCTCGAAAACCTTTATCAGCGCACCGGCAATCAGTTGATGCCGATCAACACCCTGTTCCAGTTGTATCTCACCAAGCAAGAATCCCCGGAGCTGTTTGCGAAAGCCCAGAAGTTCTTGTTGATGCCGGATCTGTTCAATTACCTGCTGACCGGTGAGATCTTCGCGGAACGCAGCATCGCCTCGACTGCTCAGATGGTCGATCCGCGTGCCAATGAGTGGGCGACAGACATCTTGGCACCGCTTGGGATCCCTGAACGCCTTTTGCCGCCGCTGGTCGATGCGTTGCATCAGGTCGGGGTGACCAAGCCAGAACTTGGCGTCGGGGCCATCAAGGTCATCAACGTTTGCGAACACGACACCGCCAGTGCGGTGGTCAGCGTGCCTAACAACCAGAACTTCTTATTCATCTCTTGTGGCACCTGGTCGCTGATCGGGACAGAGCTGGCCACGCCGGTGATTACCAAAGAAGCCTACCAATACAACCTGACGAATGAATCCGGCATCAACCGCACGACGACGTTCTTGAAGAACCTGACCGGGTTGTGGATCATTCAGGAGCTGCAACGCAACCTCGCGGCGGCCGGGCGCGACTACACCTTCGGGGAGCTAGCCGACTTGGCTGCTCAAGCGCCGGCCTTCAAATGTTGGATCGACACGGATAATCCGCTGTTCGCCGCACCCGGGTCGATGATCGACCGCATCCGGTACTACGCAGAGTTCACTGGGCAGACACCGCCGCAAACCGATGGTGAGTTTGCGCGGTGCATCTATGAGAGTCTGGCGATGAAATACAAGCTGACTTATATGGAGATTTCTGCCGCGGTCAAAAGCGAATTCGATTCGATCAACATTGTCGGCGGCGGTTCGCAAGCGGCGATCTTGTGCCAGATGGTCGCCGACGCTGCCAACAGCCGGGTCGTTGCGGGACCGGCGGAAGCCACCGCGCTGGGTAACATCGCCGTGCAACTGCAAGCGCTCGGCGAGTTCAGCGATCTGAAGGCCATCCGCGAATGGCTGAGCGATTACAGCAACGCCAAGTATTATTCACCTAACAAGGACTGCGAGATCTGGGACCGTGAATTCTCTCGGTATCAAGCCATCCGTAAAATGAAAGGAGTCGACGAACTTGTTACAACATATTCCGAAGAACCTCTCGCCTGAACTTGTGAAAGTCTTGATGGAAATGGGCCACGGTGATGAGATCGTGATCGCAGACGGAAATTATCCGGCAGCGTCCAACGCCAGAAACCTGGTGCGCGCCGATGGCCTTGGGATTCCAGAACTGTTAACCGGGATCCTTGAACTGATGCCGCTGGATCCGTATGTGGATTCACCTGTCGCGTTGATGGCGGTCACGCCAGGCGACGATTTTGTACCGACGATCTGGGATCAATACGAACAGATCATCACCAAGGCTAACGGCGGGCCGGTGCAGATCACTGAGATGGCACGCCAAGATTTTTATGACCGGGGTAAGAAAGCCTATGCGATCGTGGCCACAGGCGAGGAAGAAATCTATGCGAACATCTTATTGAAAAAGGGTGTCGTGAAGTAGGAAGGAGGTTGTCAGGATGGAAAACATTCTTGAGATGACTGGGATCAACAAGAGTTTCGGCCCGGTCAACGTCTTGAACAACGTCAGTTTGCATCTACGGCCCGGTGAAGTGCACGCCTTGATGGGCGAAAACGGCGCCGGAAAGTCGACACTGATGAAGATATTGACCGGGATCTATTCAAAAGACAGCGGCAAGATCGTCTACGATGGCAAAGAAGTTGAGTACAAAAATCCTAAAGACGCGATGGACGCCGGGATCGTCATCGTCCATCAAGAGCTGAACATGATCAACCATCTGACTGTCGCCCAAAACGTCTTCATCGGTCGGGAATCGATGAAAGGCATTCTGACCGATGACCATGATATCAACGCCAAGACGCAGGCTTTGTTTGACCGCTTGAACATGGATATCGATCCGAAAGTCAAAGTTGGTAGCCTGACAGTCGGGAAGATGCAAATGGTCGAAATCGCCAAGGCGATCTCGATGAACGCTAAGATCGTGGTGTTTGATGAACCGTCAGCGGCTTTGACTGATACCGAAATCCAGGAGTTGTTCAAGATCATCCGCGACTTGAAGGCGCAAAACATTGGGATCGTCTATATCTCACATCGGATGGATGAAATCAAGATGATTACCGATCGCGTTACGATCATGCGTGACGGCGCGACGGTGGGGACAGTAGACAGTCAAGATACCACCAAGGCTCAGATCATCAAGATGATGGTTGGACGCGATGTTTCAGAAGCGCCAAAGACCCACTCCAACGTCCCAGAAGACGCGGAGACGGTGTTGAAGGTTGAGCATCTGAATCGTGGTAAGCGGGTCATCGATTTGAGTTTTGAACTTAAAAAAGGCGAGATCCTCGGCTTCTCGGGGTTAATGGGGGCCGGCCGGACCGAAATGGCCCGGGTGATCTTCGGGGCCGATGAAGGTGATTCCGGCAAGATCTTCGTGCATGGCAAAGAGGTGCATATCCACAAGCCCCTCGATGCGGTTAAACACGGTATCGGATACCTTTCAGAGGACCGGAAGCAGTTTGGGGTCATCGTCGGGATGTCGATCGCTGACAATATCGTGATGACCGACCTCAGTCGCTACACCGCAGGACCTTTGATCAATGATCGCAAGATTTATCAGGCCAGTGAAAAACACGTCGAATCGCTACACATCAAGACCCCTTCGGTCCACCAGTTGCTGGGCAACCTCTCAGGGGGGAATCAGCAGAAGGTGGTTATCGCCAAGTGGCTGGAACAAGCTAGTGATATCTTGATTTTCGACGAACCGACGCGAGGCATCGATGTCGGGGCGAAGAGTGAAATTTATGACTTGATGGATAATCTCGTGAAAATGGGCAAGTCGATCATCATGATCTCCAGTGAAATGACTGAGATCTTGCGCATGAGTGATCGCATCGTCGTGATGTCTGAAGGCCGCAAGACGGCGGAAGTTGACATCGCAGATGCGACCCAAGAGAGCATCATGACCTATGCAACCATGAGAGAGGAGATCGTCTAGATGGCGCAGTCAGTTCAGAAAACCAAGCCAAAAGCTACCGAAAGCACGTTTAGCAAAGTGACCAATGCGATCGGTATTCAGCAAATTGTCATTTTAATCGTTTTGTTCTTGATCTACGGCTTATTCGCCGCCTTGAGTCCGTCGTTTAGAAGTGGCAACACCTTGACCAGTATCATGGACGCCTCGTATTATGTTGGGTTCTTGGCGCTGGGGGTAACGTTTGTTATCATCACCGCCGGCATCGACTTGTCGATCGGGACTAGCATGATGTGTGCGGCCATCACTGGTGGCGTTGTGTACAACGAACTGCACGCGCCGATCTGGGTCGCGATCTTGGTCATCTTGGCCATGGCTACCGGCGTCGGGGTTGTCAACGGGATCTTGGTTGCGAAGTTCAAGTTGCCATCATTCATCGCGACGCTGGGTACCATGATGATCACGCGGGGGTTGAGTTCGATTATCTCGAATGTTAAAACCGAAACCTTCCCGCTGCGTGAAAGTCCTGATGGCTGGTACAAGTCGATCTTCCGGACCGACGGCAATTTTCCTACCGGGATCATTTTGATGATCGTCATGGCGATCTTGGCCTCGATCATCTTGAATCATACCAAAGTCGGGCGTTACATCTTCGCCATTGGGAGCAACCGCGAAGCCACACGCCTGTCTGGGGTCAACGTTGTCCGTGGGGAAGCGATGGCATATATTCTCGCCGGGTTCTTCGCCGGGTTAGCCGCAGTGGCATATGCGGCAACTTATACGACGATCATGCCAGGTTCTGGGGCCGGGTTTGAAATGGACGGGATCGCCGCGGTTGTTGTCGGCGGGACGTCTTTGGCCGGTGGTGTCGGTTCGATCGTCGGGACCTTCATCGGTGTCTTCATCATGACCGTCCTCAAAGTCGGGTTACCGTTCCTGGATCTGCAACCACATTACCAAATTTTCATCACTGGGTTTGTTGTCCTGCTGGCAGTATACATTGATATCTATCGTGGCCGCAAAGGGAATAAGTAAAAACAACAAAAGGGGTACTCATCATGAAAAAAGCGTTAATGGGCTTAGGTATTGGGTTACTATCGATCAGTCTGCTCGCTGCGTGTGGTAAGAGCTCATCATCTAAGACCACTAGCACCAAAGACATGTCGATCGAAGTCGTTGCGAAAGGGTTCCAGCATGACTTCTGGAAATCCGTTCTCAAAGGTTCCAAGCAAGCTGCCAAGAAGTATGGCGTGAAGATGAATTTCGTCGGGCCAAAAGATGAAACCGCTGTCGCAGAACAGCTGGAAATGTTGAACAATGCTGTTAACAAGAATCCTAACGCGATCGTTTTAGGCGCGTTGGATACCAAGGCTGAACTGGATGCTATCCAAAACGCCAAGGACAAGAACATTCCGATCATCGGGTTTGACTCTGGGGTTCCAGGGGCGCCTAAAGGGGCGGTTAAAGCCAACGCTTCGACTGACAACTATAAAGCCGGGGGGATCGCCGCGACCCACATGTATGACGCGCTTAAGCCACGCTTAGGCAAAGGCCAAGTACGTATCGGGATCGTTTCTCAGGAAGTGAACTCCCTGTCGATCACGCAACGGACCGGTGGTTTCATCGATAAGATAACCAAACTGTTGGAAGCAGATCCTAACGTCGGTAAGGGCCAAGTTGCCGTCACCGGCCACGAAAAGTTCAAGAACAAAGTTTCGACCAGCACCGCTAAAGTCATCGTTGAACTTCGGGTGCCTGCTGAAGTAACCGATGCTGCTGGGAAGACTGAAGCGTCTGCGCTGTTACAAAAGAAGGATCTTATCGGGATCTACGGCTCTAACGAATTCGGCGCGAAGTCCATCATCAACGCTGATGAAGGGATGGGCGGCAAGATCGGGATCACCGACAACAAAGTCATCGCTGTTGGTTTCGACTCCGGACAGCTGCAACAAGACGCGATCCGTTCCGGCAAGTTCCTCGGCTCTATCACCCAAAACCCAATCAAGATTGGTTACGATGCGGTTGAATTAGCAGTCAAAGCAGCCCAAGGCAAGAAGGTCAAAGACGTTGATACCGGTGTTAAGTGGTACGACAAAGCTAACATCGAACAAAAAGACATCCAAGATCTGTTATACGAATAGACTTTTTTGAGCAAAATGTAAGCGGGTTCAAATTGTAGGAGGCAAATGATAATGACCAACTATCCAAAGATTGGTATCCGACCAACGATTGACGGCCGTCAAGGCGGCGTCCGCGAATCCCTTGAAGAGAAAACGATGGCGATGGCAAACGCGGCCAAGGACTTGATCGAATCGTCCTTGCATTACGCCGACGGCACGCCGGTGCAGTGTGTACTCGCCAGCCGTACCATTGGTGGACGCGGGGATGCCGGCATCGTGCGCGAAGAGTTCTTGAGTGAAAACATCGTCGCGACGTTATCTGTGACGCCAAGCTGGTGTTACGGCACGGAAACCATGGACTTGGAACCAGAAACGATCAAGGCGGTATGGGGCTTCAACGGGACAGAACGGCCAGGGGCGGTGTATCTCGCGGCTGCCATGGCCGGCTATGCCCAAAAAGGCTACCCGGCCTTCAAGATCTACGGCCAAGACGTTCAGGATCTTGACGATAACTCGATTCCAGCAGACGTTGCCAAGAAGATTTTGACCTTTGCCAAAGGCGCTATCGCCGTTGGCCAGATGAAAGGTAAGTCTTATGTTAACCTTGGTGCTTCAGCCATGGGGATCGCCGGTTCGCAGGTGAACGCGAAGTTCTTTGCAGATTATCTGGGCATGCCGGTCGAATATGTCGACATGACCGAGATCCTGCGCCGCATCACCTTGGAAATCTATGATCCGGAAGAATACAAAAAAGCGCTCGCCTGGATCAAGGCCAACTGCAAGGAAGGCTTAGACATCAACGCCGGCAAGGACTTCCCTGAAATCATCACGAAGTCCAAGGTGGTGCCTGCTGATCAAGACTGGGAGTTCATCGCCAAGCAGGTCATTATCGTGCGCGACATCATGTTTGGCAATCCGAAGCTCGCCGAGTTGGGCTGGAAGGAAGAAGCTCGCGGCCGCAACGCGATCGCCGGCGGCTTCCAAGGCCAGCGGCAATGGACAGACTGGCTGCCTAACGGGGACTTCACCGAGGCAATCATGGCGTCGACCTTCGATTGGAACGGGCCACGGCCGGTGACGGCTTTTGCCACCGAAAACGATACGCTCAACGCCGCGGCAATGTTGTTTGGCACCTTGTTGACCAACAAGGCCCCGATCTTCTCCGATGTGCGGACGTATTGGAGCCCTGAATCGGTTGAACGTGTCACCGGTAAGAAGTTGACCGGCCACGCCGCCAACGGGATCTTGCATCTGATCAACTCCGGCGCGTCTGCCTTAGACGGCACCGCGGCGGCCAAAGATGCAGATGGCAATGGCACGATGAAGGAATTCTGGAACATGACAGAAGCCGACGTCAAAGCTTGCCTGGAGAAAACCGATTGGCGCCGTGCCAACTACGAGTACTTCCGTGGTGGCGGCTTCTCGTCTCACTTCCTGACAGATGCTGAAATGCCGGTCACGATGATCCGGGTCAACATCATCGATGGCGTTGGGCCAACCCTGCAGATCGCAGAAGGCTACACCTGCGTCTTGGATCCAGAGGTCCACAAGATCTTGGACGACCGGACCGACAAGACCTGGCCGACCACATGGTTTGCACCAAACTTGGGCGAGCCTGGGTTTGAAACGGTTTACGATGTGATGAATCATTGGGGCTCCAACCACGGGGCGACGGTATACGGTCACATCGGGGATGAACTGATCACATTAGCGGCAATGTTACGGATCCCTGTGGCACTGCACAACGTTTCTCGCGATCGTATTTTCCGTCCACACGCCTACGACGGCTTTGGCACCAAGGACCTCGAGTCTGCAGATTTCGCAGCAAGCAAACACTTCGGCCCGTTGTATCACTAAAAAACAGAGCGGATCCAGCCGGGTCAAGCGATGGGTGTAAGGCGGTCTGAACATGTGCGGCGAAGCCGTGCAGGGCCAGACAGACTTACACGCGATCGCGGTGGCTGGAGGAGCTCGACTAACAACAACGCGGAACAGCCCTTTGTTGGGCCTGTGTCGCTTGATTAAGAAGTAAAGCTGAACTAAGCCAATTTTAGGAGGGCGACTAGGGCGGTCTGGATGCGTGCACAGCATAAGCCGTGCGCAATCCGGCTGACATAGCCGGCCCTCCGTTGGTTTGACCAACAACTAGAAAGGGAGTCTATCATGGCAAATCGAATGATCCTCAACGAAACATCGTATCACGGTAAAGGCGCGATTGGTTCCATTCCCCAAGAGTTTGAGGCGCGCGGATTCAAAAAAGCAGCGGTCATTACTGATAAGGGTCTGTTGAAGTTCGGGGTCGCCACTAAGGTGACCGATATCTTGAGTGCCGCTGATATCGATTTTGATGTCTACGACGGTATCGTTCCTAACCCAACCATCGACAACGTCAAAGATGGGGTAGCGTTCGTCAAAGCTTCTGGCGCTGATGTCCTGATTGCCATCGGGGGCGGATCGCCAATCGACACCGCCAAGGCGATCGGGATCATTATCGCCAATCCAGAGTTCAGCGATGTCATCAGCCTCGAAGGCGTTGCTGACACTAAGAACCCGAGCCTGCCGATCTTGGCGGTACCGACGACTTCTGGCACCGCCGCGGAAGTCACGATCAACTATGTCATCACGGACAAGGCTAACAGCCGCAAGTTCGTCTGTGTGGACCCTCATGATGTGCCAGTCGTGGCATTTGTCGATAGCGACATGATGATGGGGATGCCAAAAGCCTTGTGTGCGGCGACCGGGATGGACGCTATGACGCATGCCATCGAAGGGTTCATCACCAAGGGCGCTTGGGAAATGACCGATATGTTGCATATTAAGGCCATCGAAATCATTGGCAAGAATCTCCGCGATTCCGTCGCCGGTGAACAAAAAGGCCGCGAAGAAATGGCCTTAGCACAATACATCGCCGGCATGGGCTTCTCCAATGTTGGCTTAGGCTTAGTTCATGGCATGGCGCATCCGCTGTCTGCTTGGTACAACATCCCCCATGGTGTTGCTTGCGCGTCCCTGTTGCCAACGGTGATGAAATACAACAAGGCCTTCACCGGTGAAAAGTATCGCGAAATCGCCAAGGTGTTAGGCGTTGAAGGCGTTGATACGATGAGCATTGAGGACGCCCGCGATGCCGCTTGTGATGCGATCGACCAGCTGAGCAAAGACGTTGGCATTCCAGCAACGATCTCTGAACTTGGCGTCAAGGCTGAGGATCTGCCTAACATCGCCGTTGATGCCCTCAACGACGTCTGCACCCCAGGCAATCCGCGCGATACTTCCGTTGAAGAAATCGTCGCGATCTATCAAAGCCTGATGTAACTCTGTTTTACCTATACCCCCCCGAGCACGTCATGCGGAAGCATGGCGTGTTTTTAGGTTAACGACCGGTACGTCGTTATGTATAGCGAACAGATATTCCAACGGAATTTTCGCAGGAATTAATGATTGTAAATTTTCAATATGCATGGAAGTCAATGCCTGCGATTATATGGATCTTGATATTTTTTCTCTGACAATTGCAATTCGCAGGGTGTAATAAAGGTCTATCAAAATTCAGAGTCTATAGCGCAAAATTACTATTTTTCAGTACATGATAGTAACGGGGAAGTATTTCTTTAATGGGGTATCGTATATCGATGCGAAGAATAGTAACGATTCGTTGTAATAAAGACATATACTGACAGATTATTAAGGTTTTCTCTGTGAAGGAAGGTGATGAAAGTGTGCCTGATATTTTTTATAGAAAAAGGTAATGTTCTTAAAACCTGCATCTTGCGCACACTCACGGATCGATTTATCAGAATTGCGCAATAAATTTTCAGCATGATTAAGTTTAGAAGCTAATTGAAGTTGTGAGAACGTATGTCCGGTCTCATGTTTAATTAACCAGCTGATATAGCTTGAATTGTAGTTAAAATGCGTTGCTAGTTGGGATAGAGATAAATTTGAAGAATGCTCATCGATGTATTTTAATATCATAACGATATTTGATTGTGATTCTTGGTGCTGCTTGTTCGTTTGATAACTGAAGATTCGTATTAATAAGGTGAAAAGAACGGAGATTAGATTTTTAATTATCTTGGTGCTACCGATAGTGGGCATAAAGTACTCAGACAGTATTTGATCCATAACTTTGCTAATATATTGATCCTGAGAATTGTCAAATACGATATATTGGTTGTGATTCTGCGATTCTGATAATGCGTCGAGGACAAAGTCGAACACGATTCCCCCAGCATATGGGTCTTGGCCTAACTCATGAATAAAATAATCTTTTTTCACCATGATATCGATAACGATATCGTGTTCGCCTGTATTACCGATTGCATGGGGAACGTCGGTATCAATAAGGCAAATTTGACCTGTTTTCAGGTGAACGGGTTTATCTTCGATTATTTGGTTGCAGTTACCATGGTATACATAATTTAGTTCAATGAAGTTATGTACGTGTGCAGGCACCATCGAAAAGCGCTTATGTTGGACAAGATTGAAATTTTGATCGGGCGGTATTAGTCCAATGTCGTCGAATACATATACTTCTTGACCGTTAACAATACGCTTTTGGAGTTGATCATAATAATCTCGTGGTTGAGGGGTAGGGCTGGGATGACTTTTCTGATATTGCTCCTCAGGACTGAGTGAAAGAAGTTGTTGATAAATCTCACGATGGGTTAGCAAAATAAAATCTCCCTAATGAATTGATACAGTATAGTCACTACATCGTATTTTAAGATTACCTTATTAAGATGCTACTCACAAGTGCAGATGTTCTGAAGAATATGCCAAAGCTTTTTTCATACAGATGAATTACAAGTCATAACTTTCTAAACTGAATAATTATAAACTTTACTGGTTTGATCCAGATGATTTTATCTTAAAGACCCGATGCTTGAGCCTGCCACAGTATGATTCATGTTGACTCGCCGGTGTAACACACGCATGGTTTAATAGTTGTCCTTTGTTGAGTGGCAGTTTTGAAATGTGGCTTGCCATCGATAATCTAAGAGTATGAGAGATTAATATTGTTGGACTGACGATCTTCTTTTCTGTAGAAGTTAAGTCGTGATTCAATCGTGAGTTACACCTCCTGTCCTTCGAATGGCGATAATGCAAATATTTAACATGGTGTGAAGATTCTGCCATCGCATACAGTTATATTGAAACATTTGGGATCCGGCCCCGGTGGCGTCTCGCGAGTCATTGAATTGCAATGGACTGCTGGAAAATATTGATTTGCACTACCTTATAACTGTAACTAACTCGGGTGACGGTTGGTTACCTTCGGATTTCCGGTTTTCTTAACTAATATTTTCGGGCTGCAAGGGATAGAAAAGATTTCCATCATACTTAGTATATTGAATAACATGGTTTTGATTGAGCTAAAGGATAAGCGGAAAGGCTAACTTAGTAATGCACCTAAAATAATGATACACATCTCCGATAGCCAAGACATTGTACATTTTTTTGTAAGCGCTATATTTTACTTGTGGTATCACGTAATACTTATTAGGCGCTGACGAGCGCATGACAAAGTATTTGTTTTTAAAGATTTTAAATCTTTTTTTATGGGATGGTTGTTCTTTAAGCACAAATTCTTGGAACGTTGATTGCATATTAATAAGACTGTATCTGTTGACTTAATTAAAGACGTGAACAATGGAGGAATTCAAATGAACCCTGGATTATTCACCTCGGTATTTGGGACATGAAATCGCATCTGGCCGGTCTGAAAGCAACGTTTGGAGCGTTGCGAATACTGACTGAGCGGAGAAGTTGGTGATCGATGCACCACGAACAGACCGA